>CAYWSY010000014.1:0-29813 GCA_964461105.1 uncultured bacterium | reverse complement strand
GACTTAAAATCTCCTCCCCGCAAGGGGGTGCTGGTTCGAGTCCAGTTCCGAGCATGCCAAACCGTAAGAAGGTGAGCCCTTGCAGAAAGGGCTTAAGTTACTTTCTTTCTTAAAGGGGCCCAAGTCTTAAGTGATTTGGGGCCCCTTTATTATTTGTGTTCCAATTTTGAGTGATTAGCAGTCTGTAAACAAAGTTCTTGCTGTTTCGGCTGTGTCAAAATGGCAAGAACTTTATTTACAGGCTGCCAGCGCATCTAATCATATCTACGCTCATAGCTTTGGAAGATAAGAAAATCCGCCGTGCCTTCCATGCAGGGGAGTCGTTTTTTTTCGATATTGATATCGTTGAAGTTTTAACGGACTGCTAGTAGTCCGTTTCAAAAGTTCTTGGTATTAGTTTTCGCGTGAAAGCGCCCGCGGTTGAATCGGGATCGAGGGGGGCTGTGTCTATGAACACAGCTCCTCTCGATCCCGATCCAACCCCGGGACTTTGACGCAAAAATAATTTCAAGAACTCTTGAAACGGACTACTAGAAATGTAATGCAATAAAGTCCATGTCACTCATTTTTTCGCGATAATGTTCAGGAATTTTACTTTTTAAATAGGTGTTGATATGAGCGATAAGGTTTGAAGAGTGTTTAATAATTGATGTGCTTGATGCGCCCCAATGCTTTTCACAATAGTCTAATAATTCTTCTTCAAAAATACTTGTAAACAGAGCGTCTGAACACCCTTTGGCCAAAAGATCAGATAGTGGAGGATCAAACAGAGATGCAAATTGGGTGCGTAAGTAAGCAATTACAACACCTTCAAAGCTTGTAAAACAACAGACTCCATCTGTTTGTGGTACAAGAGGAAAATGGGGGTCTTGTGTTGCGAATTGCGCGTGAATTTTTTTGGAGATGTGCTTAGAGGGTTCCGGAAAAGATTGCCAGTTCCATGCTTGAAAATAATCAGAAATCATTGTGATGGCGTTGTCTTTGTCAGTGACTAAGGAGAAAATTCCCCTTTTTCTAAAGTCACCCTTAAAATGTACCCCAGAACGGTCAACGAGCTGAATGAGGTAGTCATTAGGTTTAGAATCTTGAGAGATGACAAGTCCCCAAGCGTGAAGATTAGGAGCGCCCCTAAACCACGTGCCATCGCTATTGGTTGTTCCAAAGCAGATAACAGGTTCATTTCTGTCTAATCGTTCTAATGCATCAGACATTGCTTCATCGATCTTTTGATACTTTTTTGAAATCTCTAAGTTTAAATAATGTGTAAATGTCGGAATGATCGATAAAAGGGCTTGGCCTAAACTTGCTCGTAACTCGCTCTTATTGTCTAAGAGGCTTTTCATTGTTGGAGTGAGTTGAGAACACATCGATTCATAGAAAGTGCCTGATCCTGCCTTTAAGTGTTGATCCGCGTGTTGGATCCACTTGATTTTATCTAAGAGCTGCTTAATGAACATTCTGGGTCGAGCACCTTCTAAATAAAATTCCTTGTGGTTCAAACCTGATGTAGAAGGAATGACTCCTCCCAATGCACTCGATAAATGAGCTATTTTTTTGCGCTCCTCGAACTCATTTGTAAAGGCAATATCCTCCACTGTAAATAATTGATGAGCCCACGCTTCAGAGTGGTATCTCAGTTCGCTCACTGGAGTTTCATGGTCATGTGTGCCGCCGATAAATCTTGGATTGGCTCCATGTGCAATCAAGAGTTTAGCAAGCAAGTGATCGCCTTGTTTACAAGCGAGAAGAAGAGGGGACATTCCGACGTGCACAAGAGCATTGACGTCAGCTCCTAGATGAATGGCAGTTTCCGCTAGCTTCTGATCCTTAGAAATGATTGCGAACCACAAGATGTCGTGAGGGTCAGAAAGAGGTAGGAAGTAGGGGCGTGCCACATCGTTAAGAAACGTTGGGTCTTGAATGTGTGTACGGAGATATTCATAAGACGCACGCGGTTGTGCATTGAGTAATTGTTTTTCGAATACAAGTGTAATTAGCTCTAAAAGAAAAGGCATATGTTCTGTTGGATTTAACATACGCAATGCAGACAAGACCTGCCAGCCATCATCTGAACGTAGGAAGGCGTGGGTCTCTCCTGCATGAATCAGTTGAATCAATGCCTGAAAGCGAAATTGAACCTCTTTAGAAATCTTTGCAACAAGCTCTGTGTCTGAAAGTTTGTTATGACTTTTTGATGAGATGTAAGTTTGATAATTTTTTGATAAGACGCAAACCGGAGGTAAAGGGGGGATCACTAAACGAGAGGTTAGTGCGTCTGAAGAGGCTGCCATGATTTTTATTAAACTTATTATTTGTTTTAATTGCGTTAATTTTAGCATATTTGCGTTTAAAATGCATTTTATGCATTTTTTTAATTAAAATAAAATTGTGAAACGCTATAGATGTGCTGTTTGTGAAATAAATTCATGAGTGAATCGTGAGAGTTCTAATCAGGCCGAATTTATCTTGCGCTCTGTCTCTTTGCGCTTTATGCTTTCAATTCAGTCCTTTAAGGTGCCTTAACCAGTAGGAGCGACAAATGACAAGGTTTTTTTTGATTATGTGGTTAGCAATGGTCACGGCGATCATTCCGCTTAGAGCTGAGGTTAAGGTCTTGGCTTTTTCTGGCAGCACGCGGACAGATTCTTTGAATAAGAAGCTTGTTGAAGAGGCGGCCCTAGTTGCGCGTGAAATGGGAGCAAGGGTCACCGTAATTGATTTGCGAGACTACCCGATGCCTCTTTATGATGGGGATCTTGAGAAGCTCGGGATGCCGGATGCTGTGCGCAAGTTTCGCGATTTAATGATCGCTCATGATGCCATCATCATCGCATCCCCCAATTACAATCGCTCTGTGTCGGGGGTTCTTAAAAATGCGTTGGATTGGGCTTCAAGAGGGGAGGGGGCACGGGAATCTTTGGAGGCCTTTGAAGGAAAGAAGTTTGCTATTATGAGTACGTCGGCCGGAAAAAAGGGAGGCTGTAAAGGGCTTGCTCATTTGCGTGACATTCTAGAGGCTGTTCACGCGACTGTCGTGCCCACGCAAGTGTCGATTGGATTTGGCGTGCGCTATTTTTCAGAAAAAGACCACGTCGTCAATCCATTATTAAAGGAAGAGATTGCGGAGTTGTTGGGTATGCAATAAATGCTAATTCTGAAACAGCTTTTTGCGATAGGAGCTAAGAAGAATCAAGCTGGCAAGTAGCATAAATGACGCAGCGACGATGATCGGCGCGTAGCTGTTTAATCCAACAAATAAGCCTGCAATTAAAGGGCTTGTTGCAAAAGCAAAAGAGTCAACCGATTGTAAAATCCCCATGATTTCACCTTGTGAATCTTCATTAACAGAATTGGAGACAACTGTTTGACTCGTTGGAAAGATCAGAGCAATGAGGAATTGTTGGATGGGGATGTAGATCCAGAAAATTTCAACGGTGCGATGAAGCAACAGGGGATAGATCGCAAGGGCTAGAAGGGAAAGCGCAATAAACAAGATAGGAAGGGGACGGAACTTGCCGACAATCGGGCGAATTAACAGGCCGGCGCTTAAGGCATAGAATGCCGCTCCATAGGCAAAAAAATGACCCACTTGCGCAGTACTTAAGTGATATTTCTGAAGCCAGGTCACAGGAATGAATTCCCAATAAAATGACCATCCCACGCAAAAAAAGAAAAAGGCGAGAAATAGAGTGCGCAGAGAGGGGATCTGAAACGCTTTTTTTAAGTTTTTAAGGCCCATCGTAAAGCTGACATGGACATTTCGTCTGACATGGTGGGTCTCAAAGAAAAAGAAGATCACCAGGGCTAAATTAATCAGGGAACATCCCAGGGAAAAGAAAAAAGGGGTTGCAAATCCCCAGTTAGAAAGAGTTCCTCCTAAAAAAGGACCGAGGGTAAACCCGACGCCGCTTGCCATACTGATCAGACCAAAATTCTTTGCTTTTTTTTCTGGTGTACTGATGTCTGCGATAGCTGCACAGACTACAGCTGCATTTCCAGTCCCGATTCCCACGATGATACGTCCAATGAGCAGGAGATAGAGGCTTTCTGCAAAAACTCCAAGGGCGCAGAATAAATAGCCGAGAATCATGATCAACAGGGTGTGTTTAAGCAGGGGTTTGCGTCCTTTTTGATCGGAGAGTGTTCCCACGATAGGGGAGCTGATGAATTGAGCCAAAGGTCCCGCTGCAAGCAGCGCTCCGAGCCAGCCTCCTTTAAGCATGGCAGATGCAGTAACAGAGAAAAATTGTGTTTCCTCATGAAAGATCATGGAGGAGAACATGGGATAGACAAGACCGATGCTCATCCAATCTAAAAAATTGGTAAGAAGCAAAATAACAAGGGAAAAACGATGCTGAGCAGGTTTTGGGTGCATGCAAACAGGCTATCAAATAGTTGGATTTTAGTGCTATTAAATGCTGAGCAAGTCCATAGGGTCTTGTTTGGTTCGTTGTTTTGAATCGATGAGAAATGTCAGGGGGCCATCATTGACTAATTGAACGTGCATATGAGCTCCGAATAGGCCTGTTTCAACGATGTGAATCTGTGCTTTAGTTTCCATAATAAAACGCTCGTAGAGTTCTTTGGCAAGTTCAGGTTTTGCGGATTGATCAAAGGAAGGCCTACGTCCTTTGTTGCAATCTCCATAGAGAGTAAACTGGGAAACAATCAAAAGCTCGCCCTGTACATCTTGGAGGGAGCGGTTCATTTTCCCTTGTTCATCGACAAAGATGCGCAGATGGATCAGTTTATCTTTTAACCAAAGGCAGTCTTCAACAGTGTCTTCTTTGTGTACTCCTAGAAATACGAGGAGCCCCTTGTCGATTTTACCGACAATTGTATGATCAACTGTGACTTGGGCTTGGGAGACATGTTGGATGAGGAGGCGCATAGAGTTGTCGTGTGTAATGGGATGATTTGGAAAGCATAGAAAGCTTAAGGATTTTTTCCAATGGAATTAGGGGGCGTTTTCAAAAGCAGTCTCTTTGCAAAACTCTAAGGCCCAGCCAGCTAACTTGTTCAAGTGGTCTCTGACAGCGGTTTCTTTAAGATGCGGGGTCCATGTTTCAAGAGTGAGTGAATCGCTAATGACAAATAGGGATAATGTCTGGACGTTTTTGTCTTGGCCGATGGCATAGAGTGTTGCGGCTTCCATTTCGACAATGTCGCACCCGAGCTTTGTGACTCTCATGACATCGGCGGGCGTTTCGTGGAAGATGGCAGAAAAACTCCAGGTGGAGGTCTCATGAAAGGAGGGGAGGGCATGGTTTTGTGCGAATGTGTTCCATTGTGAGCGCATGTGTGTGTCTGCTTGAGCAAATGGTTTGCCTTTAAGGTAGAGATGAGCAACGCCATCTTCCGCAAGCGCTTGAGGAGCTAAAATAAAGTCTCCGATCGGGTGTCGGTTTAATAAGGTGCCTGCAGTTCCAACTGCGATGAATTTGTCTACTCCCAAGGCAATTAATTGTTCGAGTTTTACGGAAAGGGCAGGTGCTCCCATTCCCCAACCTGCAAGGATGCCGACTTGCCCATCTTCAAGGAGGTACAAATTAGAAAATGAGTCGTGCTTTTTAAGATCTGGGGTGTGGTTTAAAAGATAGTTGTACGTGCTTTCTTGGTAGCAGATCAGGACCACTTTAGGCGGGATGAATTCATTGAGATGTCCATTTGCCTTTTTGTATTCAATATACTGCTTGGCTGTCACGATGGGATCGGTTGCTTTTTTAGCGCTGGAAGGGATGAAAAAAGTAGCTGCCATGAGAGCTCCTATGAAAATTGCTTGGCTCATCGTGTCTCCAGGGTTAAATGTTCTAATGCTGCAAGCTCTGAAGACAGA
The DNA here is from genome assembly GCA_964461105.1 of uncultured bacterium. Classification (GTDB taxonomy): domain Bacteria; phylum Chlamydiota; class Chlamydiia; order Chlamydiales; family Rhabdochlamydiaceae; genus JAGVMG01. The sequence continues at coordinate 23,977 of CAYWSY010000014.1, read as the reverse complement.
GCATCTTTGATGACATTTAGCTGCTCGAGAGTGAGTCTGAACTCTCGATCATAAGGCGCGTAGTTTGATCCATAGCGGGCATCTTTAAACGTGATTTCATTGAACACGCGCTCTGTTTCATATCTAGGAATAAGATGGACGTGGCAATGGGTATAGACATTTCCGAGAGCTGCCGTATTCATGAGGTCGGGTTTGAAGAGATTTGTAAGGGCCTGCTTGACTTTTTGAGCGATTACAAAGAACTCGTTTTGTTCTTCTGGAGTAATATCGATAAAATCCTTGCAATCAGCGCGTTTTGCTGCAAGGCAAACCCTTCCTAGGTAACATTGGTACTCATTCAAATATAAGGTCCAATGTGTGTAGTCTTTAATGAGAAGGTCTTTATAGCTTATGGATGCTGCCATAAAACAGTTTCTCCTTGCGAGTGGTTAACGCAAAAATTTCTTAATCTGGGAAATCACTAATTCGGTGTCTTCGATTGTTTCAAAATGGTCTTCCTTGACTCCGATAAAGACCTTGTTTTTCCAATGAGTAGCTGTTCTTAACAACGTTTGTGCTAAAGAGGCTTCTGCAGTAATCAAGCCGTCGTCTTTAACTTGCGAAGCATGTTTAAGAAGGGTCGGTCTCTTCACGTGCGCTGTTTGGATGATGATCTCCGGTGTGGTCAGTTTTTTGGAAGAGTTCGCCGTATCGATATTCCATCTTAAACAAAGCGTAAGAAATGCAAGAACCCGATTAGTAATTGAGGACGCTACAGAGTAAATCGACGAAAAGGTGCGATCTTTAACAAAAACATATTTGATGTGGGGTTTGCATGGATGTCCATCTACGGCTGCTTGAGCCCCTCCTCCCATTGATCTTCCATAGGCAATGATCTCTTTGGCACGCACTTCTTCTTCTAAGAACTTCAGCATGGCGCGATAGACTTTTTCCATGGTGGACTTGGAGGGTGCCCCTTCACTTGCCCCAACGCCTGGGTAATTGAACACGAGGGCATTGGCGTTAAGACCGCGTAGGAGTGTGGTTAAATCCTTCCCTTCAGCTAAATATCTCTCGTAGGTCACTGCATTAGGATTGGAATTTAAGATCCAGCGCCCATTATTTAAGGTAGATGGCTTTCCGACGATCATGGCATCGATTTTGACCCCATCAACCTCGATGGTTAGCCGTTTGTATTTAAAAGAGCCTTTGAGGGGGATGTATGTTCTTTGACGGGTACATACCTCGAGGGGTTCTGACATAGAAGGGAGCAGGAAACGGGCGGCAACCGTTTGAAGCCTTTGATATAGCGCAATGGGGAAGATGATTTTTGAAAATAAATTCTTTGCGGAGCGTGTGATTGAGTGTTCAGTTTCAACGGTATAGGTCGGAGCAAGGGGAGTGGAATTTGCAAATTCTCTTAGGGTGGTTCGTTTGTAATCGCTTTGGTTGTAAAATGCTCGTTTACCACTTAGATTTGCAATTGTCATAATTCCCTGGTTTTATTTACTTATATTTTATTTGCGCCTTTTATTTTATTCAATATAATTAGTTGATGACCTTTGTTAAATAATTAATTGCTAAAAGTGCATCGCTTCTTGACGCGCCATCTGATCAATCTGCCAAATGTCATCGAAGGAATGGATCGGTTGTGCTGCATGGGAAGACATGAGCTGCTCTAATTTCGTTGCAATTGAGGTCCAAAGAATTTCTTTATTTAAAAAGCGATGGACGAGCACTTCATTTGCAGCATTCATGTAGCAGGGCAAGCTTTTTCCTGCGCGAATAGCTTCATAGGCGAGGCTTAAACAGCGGAATTTTTCTCTGTCCGGAAGGAAAAAACGCAGTGTTGAGTTTTTGGTGAAATCAAACGGTTTTAAACTGCCAGAGAGCCGTTGAGGATGGGTGAGTGTGTATTGGATGGGCACTAACATGTCAGGCTCGCACATTTGAGCGAGCATCGAATTATCGATAAATTCTACCATGCTGTGGATGATTTGTTCCGGATGGACAATCACTTCAATTTGATCGAGGGGGACATCAAAGAGCCAATGCGCCTCGATCATCTCAAGTCCTTTATTCATTAGGGTTGAAGAGTCGATAGTGACTTTTGGTCCCATACGGAAATTGGGGTGTTTAAGGGCATGTTCAACAGTCACATCTTCGAGTTGGGACGACGTTAAATTGCGGAAAGGCCCTCCGGATGCTGTGATGAGTAGGCGCTGTACTTCTTTGGCGCCCTCTCCTTTAAGGCATTGAAAAATGGCGGTTAGCTCACTATCGATCGGGATGAGATCAATCCCGTGTGCGCGCACAAGCGCCATGACAAGTTCTCCACCGGAAACCAGCACTTCTTTGTTTGCAAAGCCAATGTTTTTTTTAGCTTTGATTGCTGCGATTGTGGGTTTGAGCCCGATGGCACCACTGATTGAGGAGATGACCAGGTTGGCTTGGGTGTGGGTGGCAACAGCCTCGAGCCCTTCCATCCCACTTAAGACGGGGATATGGGGAAGGCGACGTTGCAATTCAGCTGCTTGAGTTTTATCGTAGACAGCAAGGAGCTTAGGGTGGAACTCGCGTGCTTGGGCTTCAAGTAGATCGATGTTGTGTCTGGCAGCTAACGCAACGATCTGAATGGTTTTTTCGCCTAAATGCCTTGCTACAGTAAGGCAATTTCTCCCAATTGAACCTGTACTGCCTAAAATTGCAAGCTCTCTCATTTCTTCATTTCCCAGTTTGTTTGTGGGAAGGATCATACGCGTTTTAGACTAATTTTGCGAAATTAAAAAATAATTTACGTTACATTCATTTTTCTTGAGGTTTCTCTAAGGGATTTGGTAAAAGTGTGCCCATTTTGAATGATACTCACAAAAAAATAAAAGCTAGTACAGTTTAAACAAAGTTTCTGTAATTATTTTTGCGTCAAAGCCCCGGGGCAGGATCGGGATCAAGGGGGGCTGTGTTCATAGACACAGCCCCCCTTGATCCCGATCCAACCGCGGGCGCTTTCACGCGAAAACTAATACCAGAAACTTTGTTTAAACTGTACTAGTAGGTTCTTTATGTTCGTTCCAGTTTCGAGGGTGACTGATTGGGTATGTCCTTTGACGTATCGGATGCTATTTGTCAATCAACTGGTGTATCCGAATCTCGGTCAGATGATTGCTCTACATCCACCGCGTATCAGCTCCTCTGAGGCTCGATTTCGGGAGCTCCATCTTACTTTGTGCAGTCCTCAAGAAGCTGACCTAATCCAGATGCAAATAGTGGCAAGTATTCATCAGGCAGCGCAGCGCATCATGTCACGAGATCGAGAGTCGAGACATGGCGTGATGTGCTCAGAGGATTTTATGAGGGTGTTTGAGCTGAAATCCAAGCTTGAGATTCATCATCATCGCAGTTTGGGATGTCCGAAGGGATTTGAAAGGCGAGTGCGGATGTTTCCTTATTTCTATGAATTACAACACGATGTGGCCCCTTTTGATGCGTTGGAGTCTTTTTTTGTAGGACCCACTGTGACCGATTGTGGCGGAGCTGTAGAGGCGGTGTTTATGAAAGCGATTGCTGATACGGTTGGGGAGAAGAGGTTTAATGCTCTTTTTTCGTTGCCTTTGACACGTTTTCGCCTTCAAAATAAAGGGATTTTGGGATCCACAAGTTTGCTTCCTTTATTTACTCAAACCATTTGTTCTGACTTTGAATCTAGGGATGTGTCACAATTGAAGAGCGGCGCGCGCTTATATTTTCGAGGAGTTCCCTGGTATTTGGCTAAACGCCCTTTGGGGGTGGGCTCTGGATTGCACGCGATATGCATGAAAGATCCCATGAAGGAAGACGCTGTGTATTGGGGAATTGGTCTCAAGCAATTGTCTACTTATGAACAAGTTTTGGAATTTCTTTTAGGAAAATATAATACCCCTCGTTCGGAAGAAGAGCGGGTGTTGATTGATTCGGTTGAAGGAGATCCTTTAAATCAATTCATTGAGCTTCATGAATATCTTGGCTTGTATCGCAAAGAGGTTAAGCAGTGTCTTGCTGACCCTGAGCGTCACCTATTTCTTGATGAGGTAAGGTCGCACATGGGTTTTCTTGGATATGAGCATGTTGATGCCATATCCCCAGAAATTTTAGCAGTGATTCGATCGACTTCGGTAGAAGAGCTAAAAACAGAGAGATTTTTGCAATCTCTTGCGTTGATGCAAACAGCGTTAACGTGTCAAAAAATTGCAGAAAAACGAAATCGGGTGATGGAGTGAATTTTTTTATAAAGGGAATGATTCTTGGGTTTTCGATTGCAGCACCTGTAGGGCCGATTGGTGTTCTTTGCATTCGTAGAACTTTGCAGCATGGAAGATATTCGGGATTGTGCTCTGGGATTGGCGCTGCAGCAGCGGATACGATCTATGCGGTGATTGCTGCATTCGGGCTGACTTTTGTTTCAAACTTTCTGATGCAGGGGCAATTTTGGCTCCAATTCATTGGCGGAGGGTTTCTCTGCTATTTAGGCTGGAAGACTTTTGTGGCTCAGCCTGCCGATAAGTCAAGGGATGTTTCCCATACTTCTTTGTTAAGTGATTTCGTATCGACTTTTTTTCTGACGATCACGAATCCCATGACGATTCTTTCCTTTTTAGCGGTATTTGCTGGGCTTGGGATTTCGAGCATCGATGGGAGTTACAGCGATGCATCCTTGCTTGTAGGTGGTGTTTTTTTAGGGTCAGCAGTGTGGTGGCTCCTTTTGAGTGAAGCGGTAACGCTTTTTCGAAAAAAGGTGAGCCGCAAGGTGATGGTGTGGATCAACCGGATCGCAGGGGGAATTATTGCAGTGTTTGGGATTTTCGCGCTGCTCAGTTTGTTGAGCTAATGGAATGAATCTCCTGGATGATTTTTAAAGCGATATCGGGCTTGCTTCCAAAGCCTGATAATCGAAAACTTGCGGAAGTAAAAGGTCCTCTAAATAGCTGTTCGTAAAGAGTTGGATCTTCTTGCTCGAGTCTTGAAAGATCAGGTAAAACTCCAATTTGCTTTGCAAGGTGATCAGAAAACCTGACATAGTCTCCATGAGGAAACTGAGGTCTTGGAATCATTTGTCGAATAGCGCGTTCTGTTTCAATCCCCTCTTTCATCTGAGCGTCGGTTGGATAAGGGATGCGTCCGCTAAAGGTCAGACATGCCATTCGTGCTTGTAATTCGATCACGCCAAAGAAGGGGCCACGATACATGCCAACAAAGGCAAGGTTTGGGAAATGGGGATGAAAGACAGTGTGATGAAGAAGTAATGGTTGCAGGGGATCGTCGCTATGAAATTCAAGAGCACTTTGAGAGGTGGCATCAAAAAAAGGGATATCCACTCGGTATTCAGTACAGAAAATGATTGCATCAGCTTCGATGTGATCAGTCTCTGTTATAAAAAGCTTATTTCCGTGTGTGTGATCAATCTCACCTCGTTTAACTGAAATTTTTCCAACTTCAATTTTTGCAAGATAAGCATCTGAGATCGTGACAAAAGGGGGAGCGCTTAAGGGAGTTGTCAGCTCAAGTTCTTGGCAGATATCGGCTTGTTTACTGCATAAAGACTTAAACCATAGATTTTTTCTTTCATTAAGGAGCATTGGATCCACTCCTAGAGAGCGCGCTTGAGCTGCTCGAGAGTAAAAAATGAGGTCGTTAGGGAGTTTGCTTTCTGATTGGGAGGATTGAAGGTAACGTGGAAGGATCCACATTGGCTGCCGGATCACATTAATGACTTTTTCTGCTGTTTGAGCAACTTCAGCAGCGATTTCGCTCCCACTAAAAGCATTTCCTATGATAGCAACTGTTTTTCCAGTAAAGGGCAATGGTGTTTTGTAATCGTGAGAGTGAAGGATAGGGCCTGGAAATGTTTTAAGGCCGGTAATTTCAGGGGTAAACGTTCTGGAAAAAATTCCACTGCAGACAATCACATGATCAAAATAGCCGAATTCTATTTGTTTTCTTTCATTTAACCATTCCACACGCCATTGATCTTTTGCTTGTTCGATTTTTTTTGCCTCAGAATTGAGACGAAGATGAAGCCATGAATTTGCCTTAGTTTAAGCTGCGATTGAAAATTGTTGTCATTGTGTAGTTTTTTTTAGGGCCAAGAACTGAGTAGAAAATAGAGAATTCATCTTCAGAGTGAAAAGTGTAGATGGCATTGTATGTGTCGCACTTGCAGAGATGGGAAGCTATCGCTGTTGTTGGAGTTGTGAATTTGAGTGTTTGAAAAAGTCGGGGGAGTTCTTCTGCAAAGTAGACTGAGATGGTATCTTCTTGTTGATGGTAATGGTAGTGATAGTTTCGAGAGACGTTAAAACGGCATCCGTTATTTTGGGTAAAAACTCCAGTTTCTCGATAGTAAAGCGTTTTTTCATTGAGGGTGCTTTTGGTAAATGTGGCAATTCCATTAACAGAGCCCTCACCGCTGATCAGCCGAGAGAATGCCCATTTCCCTTGAAGGGAGCAAAATAGAGATGCAATTCCAGTCATATAAAAGCCTCATATCAGAAGAAAGATATTAGGGCGTGAGTGGTTTTTTAGCACTCAGAAATTGATAGAGCACAAAAGAACAAAGAGTGATTTTAGATGAAAATTTTTCACTGGGAAAATAAATTATACAATTTTCTTCATCAAGAAAACCTGTTTCTGTATCATCCTTCCATTTAGATCGAAAGGAATTCCTTTGCGATTATAAGGAGGTAGAGAAATGATGCGCTATTTAACGGGTTTGGTTTGCGCTCTATTGACGATTTCCGCTTTTTCCGAAGAAGAAAAGAGTAGGAAACTTTCCATAAAAGACATCAGCATTGCTTCTGCTGATGCATCTGCAAATCCTGAAAACCCCTTCCCAAAGGGGATAATTTCGACAGATGAAGCCTTTTGCCAAAGTGGCAGTGTAACATTTGAATCAACTTCCAAAGATTCTCTACAGAAAGAGATCGCTTATCCAATTGAAGAGTCAACCTGTGAAGAAACTACTTGGAGAACCCAATGAAAAAACCGTCTCTGTGCTTTATTGCTTTAGTCGCCATATTAGGCACCCTAGTGTTCTTTGAGATCAAGGATACGATAACGGGAGATAAACGGTTCTTCCTTGTCAACATGCTTTATAGCAAACAAGAATATGCTAAAAAGATCGAAGTAAAACCTTATCTTTTAAATGATGAACAGGTCATTCAGTCGTTAACGCAGCCTCAAATGGAGATACACCAACCACCGCGGAAAGAACTTTTTCTTAAAAATGTAAATGTTGTGCTTCGGATTAAAAATCACGGATACGCACCAGCATGGGGAACATTAGCCTATAGCATTGATCATATTAACTGGTTAAAAATAGATGTTAGGTTAGATCCTATTAATTCTAAAAACAATGTGCCATTTTATGAATACGTCATTCCGGTTGGAATTGCAGTTCCTTATGATGATGATATGCCGCCAAAACCAATCCAGTTTAAGTGGGTTGCCCTCTATGCAAAATATTAAAAGGAAATAGCTTGAATTAATCTCTGTTTTAACGATACAATTTCCCTTTAAAGTTGCCTTGAAAACAGATTTTTTAATCACCAGGGGTGCTAGTCATTATCTAGCTGAGAGAGTCCCTAATAACCTGATCTGGGTCATGCCAGCGGAGGGAGAGTGAGCAGATGGAGATAACTCAAAGTCGCACTTCGGTGCGCAGTCAACTCATCGCCATGATGGGCAATATTCTTGGCCATTATGACAGGGCCCTTTTTGGGCTCTTAGCGCCTTTCATTGCCCCTCTTTTTTTTGATGATCGTGATCCCCTTGCAGCTCTTATGAAGACTTATGCCATCATGCCCTTAGGAGTGATCACCAAACCGCTGGGTTCCCTGTTTTTCGGATGGATAGGCGATCGGTTGGGACGCAGATCCGCTCTTTGTTATTCACTGCTTGGGATGGCCTTTGTCACGGTTCTGATTGGCTGTCTTCCAACGTATTGTCAAATGGGAGTGTTAGCACCCTGCCTTCTTGCCTTAGGAAGAATGCTCCAGAACTTTTGTGCAGCGGGGGAGTCAACAGGGGCTTCTATTTTTGTGATGGAGCAGACTCTTCCCAAGTTTAGATCTGTGATGAGTAGTTTTTATGATCTCTCTTCGATGAGTGGAATTGCAATCGCATCTGGCTTTGTGACTATCCTAAGTATGCAAGGATGGGCGGATGACTGGTGGCGCATCCCTTTTTGGATCGGGGGAAGCACGGCATTTTTTGGCGTGTATTTAAGGTTCAAAGGGAAAGCAGATGAAATCATCGAGCCTGAAAAAAGATGCAATCCATTCAAGGCAATCAGAGCGCATTGGCAGGCCTTTTTGTCAATTATGCTAGCTTCAGGATTTTCTTATGCGACCTATTCGCTGGCCTTTACTCTCATGAATGGATATGTGCCTCTTGTAACTTCCCTTGCAAAGGCCGACGTGATGAAGGTCAATACGGGGCTCCTTTTTATAGATATGCTCTTGCTTCCTTGTTTTGGCTATTTGGCTCATCGCTTCGGCACACAAAAGGTCATGTTTGCGGGAGCGTTATGTTCTGCGATCGGGGCGATCCCTTTATTTTATTGTTTAGAAGGATCGGGGATTGTGATGGTGACGGTTGTGCGGTGTCTCATTGTGATTTTTGGGGTGGCTTTTGCAGCTCCTTACCATGCTTGGAAGCTGGAGTGTGTGCCCCCAGAGCATCGCTCGACAGTTCTCTCTTTGGGATGCGCCCTGGGCTGTCAGGTGATTGGCTCTCCGACTGCGGTGATTGGACTGTGGCTGTATCAACAACTTGGGGTTGTGTGGGCTCCAGGACTTTATTTGCTTGTGCTGGGCGCACTTGCGTGCATTGTGGTTAGGCGTCCCGCATATCAGGTGGCATCATCTTAACGTTGAGCTTTGCCATAAAATCTCTCCGCTAAATCGATCAATACAGGTTAAATGAGTTTGATGTCGCTTTTTTTCTTTTGAAAAGACGATGAGATGATGCTGAAGCACACGCCAGGCTGTAATTGTTGCAGCAGCATCCCATTCCCATAATCGATGACCTTGGAAGGAGTATGCAGAAATCGTGTGATTTTTTCTGGATGTCAAAGCTACGTAGATCCCATCTTCTGTACAGAGCATGCTCGTTTGGTTCAAACGTCCATGACAAGATTCTTTTGAAGATAGGACAGAGGTGGTAATAAGAGCAAAGTAGAGGAAGAAAAGGATTGGTTTCATATCATTCTTCTCAAGGTTGAAAAAAAAGCAATGGCAAAGCCATTGCTTTTTTTTTATCTGCGCTGTTATGGTCTTTGCCACATCATATCGCCACTGAATCGATTCAAGCAGGTCAGATAGGTTTTATGACCATGTCTGTCTTTCGAAAAGACGACGATGAAATTATTGATCACTTGCCAGGAAGTGATCTTTGCAAAAAATTCACGCTCCCAGACGCGATGTCCAAGATAGGAATAAGCGGATATTTTGTCTTTATTTTCAAATGTTGAAATGACGTAAATTCCGTCTTCTGCGCAAAGCATGCGCTCCTGCTCGAAGTCGTAATCATTGAATTCGCGAGCAGAGACAGCTGTGGTTGCAGAAAGAACAAGAGAGAGTAGGATCCATCGGATGAGCTTCATAAATACTCCTTGGTGTTGAATGCGAGGACAGCCTACTTAATGCTGTGTTTTAAAATCTATAGATCAATGTTTTCATCTCTCAGTCCTCTTGGTATTTGGTCTTGATGTCTGCAATGATGGAAGGATCAAAAAGAGTGGTCAGATCTCCGACGATTCTTCCCTCTGCGATATCCCTTAAGAGTCTGCGCATGATTTTTCCACTGCGCGTTTTTGGAAGATCATTCAAGAATACAATCTTCTCAGGACGTGCAATCGCACCGATTTTAAACGTGACATGCAGTTTGAGGAGATGTTCTAATTCGACATTTCCCTTAACTCCATTTTTTAAGATAACAAATGCAGCGATTGCTTGTCCTTTAATGGGATGGGAGATGGCTATGACCGCGGATTCAGCAACGCTAGGGTGGTCGACAAGCGCGCTTTCAACCTCCATTGTTCCCAAGCGGTGACCAGAGACATTGATGACATCATCAACTCTTCCATTCAGCCAGAAATAGCCCTCATCATCGATCTTCGCACTATCGCCAGTAAAATAGTAGCCTTGATCCCATTTTTTCCAGTAGGTCTCTTCGAAACGTACCGGGTCATTGTAAATGCCTCGCAACATCGAGGGCCAAGGGGAAGTGATTGCAAGAAAGCCTGATGGAGTTCTCTTACCAGCTTCATCAATGACTGAAATCTCAATTCCGGGAAGGGGATGGGTTGCACTGCCAGGTTTTAGAGGGGTAAGTCCAGGAATCGGCGCAATCATGATACTGCCTGTTTCCGTTTGCCACCAAGTATCGACAATGGGACAGCGTTCCCTTCCAATGTGCGTGTGGTACCAGATCCAAGCTTCTGGATTAATCGGCTCGCCTACAGATCCAAGCAGGCGCAGGGAAGAGAGATCGCAACTTTGTGGAAGGTGCTCGCCGCATTTCATCCAGGTGCGAATGGCAGTGGGTGCTGTATAGAGAATGGTTATCCGATATGTTTCAATCAGTTGCCAAATTCGATGCTGTTCTGGAAAGTCAAATGCCCCTTCATACATGAACACGGTCATTCCATTTGAGAGAGGGCCATAGACGACGTAACTGTGGCCTGTGACCCAGCCTATATCGGCCGTACACCAGTAGATATCGGTTGGTTTGATGTCAAAGACAAGGCGAGTCGTAGTGGTGACTCCTACCATGTAACCGCCGGTTGTGTGGACAATCCCTTTGGGTTTTCCTGTTGTGCCGGAGGTATAGAGGATAAAAAGGGGATCTTCTGCGTCGATTACTTCGGGTGGACATTCGGGTGCAGAAGCGCTGATCAGTTCATGATACCAGTGGTCCCTTCCTTCTTTCATCGGGATTGATTCAGCTGTGTGCTTAACGACAACGACATGTTCTACACAAGAGGCGCCATCTAGAGCAGAGTCTGCAATCTCTTTTAAGCGGATGAGATTCCCTTTGCGGAACCCGCCATCTGCAGTGATGAGTATTTTGGCTGAGGCATCGTTGAGTCGGTCTTTTAATGACTCATAAGAAAATCCAGCAAAGATGACAGTGTGAATGGCTCCAATGCGCGCGCAGCTGAGCATTGCAATGACTGCCTCGGGAATCATTGGCAAGTAAATAGCGATGCGGTCCCCTTTTTGAACACCGAGTTTTTTGAGGACGTTGCTGAATCGGTTGACGGCAAGATAGAGCTCTTCATAGGTTAGTGTGCGCGTCTCACCACGTTCGCCTTCCCATAAGATTGCAGTTTTAAGGCGAGCCTGAGTATCCATATGTCGATCGAGGCAATTGACGGATGCATTGAGTTTTCCTCCAACAAACCATTTTGCATAAGGAGGATTCCACTCAAGAACTCGATTCCATGGGCTGAACCATTTGAGATGATGCGCCTCTGACTCCCAATAGGCTTCTCGGTTTGATGTTGCAAGGCTATCGAGTAGGGCAGTAGATGTGGAGGGCTCATCGGTGTGCATTGGGGCCTCACTTAAGTGAATGTGCGTTGGATAACATCGTTTCGAATTGTAAAGAGGTTTGGCAAAGAAATGCATGGAATGCAGCCTTGAGATCAAGATCGGCAGCTTTTGGATTGATGAGCAACTTGAAGACGTATGAGACGCGCCAGGTATTGATTTCTTGAGGGATGTTGGATTCTTCAATGCTATGGAAAAGATCTCCTTCGAAAAAGACAAGGCGCATATGCGCGCAGCCTATTTGGAGCGCAGCGGTGCCGTCATTATGATAAAAGGCAGTTCCCATTTTATATTCAGGAAGGAAGTTGTCAGCGGTTGCGTAGACCATCACCGAAACTAGCCAAGGATTTCCAGGAGTGCCATTGGAAAATTGTGTAGGAAAGAATGCAGGGGACGAGGAATAGAGAATGGGAATACCGAAGGCAATTTTTTGAGCGGGATTGGAATCCTGGTGTTTTCCAAGCTCCATGCTTTCTTTGGAGGAGCGAGTCAGTTTATTTGCAATGACAGCAGGGGAGCCGTGTCCGGAGGCATCGCATAAGACCCAGGGAAGCGTTGTGATGTCGGCGTTTAGATGCGCAGCCATGGTGCTCAAGAGTTTATAAACTTCATGAATTGCTTGGGGAGGCCTTGAGAAAAATTGCCACCGTTCTTTGCCATTCATGGAACGGGCTGGCTCTTCTCCATGAGCTACAGCCTCAGAGCTTCCGTAGCTGTGGACGCTAAAGGGAGCTGTTTCTGAGAAGGAGCGCATCTCTTCTGCTTCTAAGGAAGAGAAGAGATGATCAAAGATGTAGAGGTCTTTGTGATCGATGGTGGCATGTTTGATCTGAGATTGAGAGAGCCGAGTATGGGAATCTTCGTATAAATGGGGCTCAAAATGAAACGTAAGGAGGGACGTATTTGGGGTGTTATAGGTTTCTTGATCGATGAGAACAGTAACGTCTTTTCTAAGTGTATTCATTAAACCATTTTCTCAATGAGAGGGAGCAGCGCGTTTTTATAAGGATAATAGGCACAAGATGGGGGCACGTCGACTGTAATGAATTGCTCTTGGTAGTCATAGTCTGGGTTTGTAATGATGAGATCAAAGAAGAGAGGATATTCGTAATTTGAAAGGGGAGCTCCAGCAAAATACGTCAAGCGGCTATTTTTGTGCATATGGGATTGCATGCAGGCTTTAAGAAAAAGGAGAAGAGGATTTACAGGTGTTGAGGCGCACTTAGTCAATGATGGTTCTTTTCTTTCAAGAGCGTATTTCGTCAGCATTTGCTCGTATTGCTCATTTGTAATTTGCTGATTGGATTTAAGTTCAGCTAAGAAAACAGAGACTTGTGTTTTTTGAGCGGGCTTTGTTTGAGCTAAAAATGTGTTAAGATCATCATCGGAATAACGCATTGTCAGGAGCTCAGGGATTTGTTCCTTGGCTTTTGCAATGATCTCTTTTCCTTGTTTGACAAGGTGGGCGCCTGTCTCATGATGTTGGGAGAGCTCAACTGCCAGATGAGGATCAAACTCATTAAAGAAAATGGCATCAAAGGCAGCTAATTTGGAAAGAGCATGTTCCCAAGTGTCGTGTATCACTGTGACGTTAGCTTTCCCTTTGGCCCATTCTGTCGCGCGCGCTGCGATTTTAGGGTCTTTTTCGATAATGGTGTGATGCTTGGGATGGTATGTCTGAATACGCTCTGAGGAATACCCTAAAGCAAATCCCACTTCAAGGACATTGCCGGTGGGTTTTAAGAGGTCGATGAGGGCTTCGAGGATGTGTTTTTCCCAAGGCATTCGGGTGAGAGCTGAAGAAGATGATGGCATAGGTTCTCTTTTTTTTATTTGATGACTCATCATAGAGTGGTTTTTGGTTTCTGTCAATTTTTTGGAGACTGAATTTTTTAAGGGGCGCATTAATAAATTATTTGCTAACGTCCTGAGCTAAAAAATTGAGTCAGTATGAGATGGATACGCTTTCTTTTCTTGTTTTTCTTTTTGCCCGGCTGGCTTTACGCTTATGATTCAGATGATTATCAGAAAGATGTTAATAAAATCGCTGCTGAATGGAAGCGACATGATGAACTGATTCAGCATTTTAACGATTTTGATCTGAGCGAGAAGGGGCGGAATCTAGGTCTTGTGAATGAATCTATCAGTTGTTGTCAGCGGGCAATTATCTGTTGCAACCATATCTTAAAAAGAATTAGTGAAAAGCCTAAACAGGCAAGAAAAAACTGGAAACAAGCGAAGCATTTAGCCGAGAAAAATAAAAATAAGATCAATGCTGAGATTTTTAACCTACAAGCATTAATTAATAGTGTTCTTAGAGAAATTGCATTCTCGGAGGCCATTTCTCTATACCAAGAAAGCGAAGCGAAAGCAAATCTTGCGTTACTTAAGAATCAAAATTGCACTCGCCGTTTGAATAACATTGAAGAGGTTATGCCAGTTTTGCACGAGATTTCTAAGCTGTATGAAGAAGCATGTTCACTTGCTCGGGATGCTCTTAATCTCATCTCAGTTTATCCTGGCGAGGAGAGTAAGGATGTTTTAAGAACAGCAATAGAATGCTATGAGACTGCTGGTAACCAGTATAAAAAAGAAGCTGTTGATTGGCCAGCTTCTGTGGTTAAGCAAAAAAACGCTCTTAAAGAACAAGTAGCAATTCTTAAGGAAGACAGTAAGCTTTTTATAGATAAAGGATTAAATCGTAGCTCATATGACTTGCAAAAACAGGCTATTTCCATATTAGAGCAGCTTATGGAAAGTTGCACAGATGAAGAATCCGAAGTCTTCAAAGAAGATATCGTAAAGCTAAAAGCGGCCATAATTGCATTTGAAAATGAATCAGAGCGCAATCAATTAACGGAGATTATCCCCCTTCTTTCTAAGGAAGATTTTGTCGCTCAAGAAAAGGAGAGAAGGCATCAATTTTTTAAAAGTGAGTTGATTTTAAACCATGAGTCTTTTCTTCAAAGTATCATACATTCGAAGAATTCTCGTCCATTAGCCCTGCCTTTAGATGGAAGTGTCATTAAAAGAGGGGATAGGTTCACTTTATATGCAGAGCAATTTTATCGTTTCTTAATTGAAGATGATGATCCAATTTCTGAATTAGTTGTTACAGTTTATAGAAAAAATGAGATCATCTGTGAAGAAATTATCTCATTACCTCTTAAAAACACTTCTTTGTGGGAACGCTACCTAACTATAGATGGGATGACATTGATCCCAGAAACGAAACTTAAAGACGATTTTGGACTCGACTTGCGACTGAGTTTTTTCTGTGATCCTCGATGCCAATTTTCAATGATTATTGCTCAGAGATGTCATTCGACTGAGTATCAGTTCTCTTTTTCATTAAAAGGGAAGGGGGTGCTCTATGCTTGTGATCTTTTACAGCCTCCCCCATGGCAGCTTGGGTGCCTTTGCAAACCTGTGCATGGGGGTATTCATCGACCCATTGATAAGCATATTTTCTCTTGTTCACTTGATTTAAAAAGTGAGTCTGGAAAGCAGTTAGAAGGTTCTTATCCAATTTTGGATGAATTCGTCGAACAACTCAAAAATGATCCCATTGCTCTTACAGCTTTCGTCTACAATGAAATCGAGCTTGAACATCGACTTGCCTACCAAGATGGAGGAGTCTTTTATCCACTTGGAATCCAAAGAAATCCCTGCATGACATTTTTGGAGAAACGTGGATCTCCTTGGGAGCAATGCCAACTCCTTATTTACCTGTTACGGAAAGCTGGCTACCAGTCCTTGTATGTTACCGGTACAATATGCGCTCTTCCAAAAAACTTTTTGGAAAATATCCTGCTAACTAAGCTTCCCATAGATCAAAAAGAGGGGCTTGTTAACTATCCTTGGATTATTTTTTTTGATGGTAAAGAGTGGATTTCTCTTTTTCCTTGGATGAAAGAGATGCAAGTAGATGAGGGGCATGATTTGTACAACTTAATGCCAGAAGAGTACGCAGGTGCTGACCGTTGGATTTTGCGCTATTTAAAGGAAGATGAAAAAATCTTAAAACATATCGGCTCAGATCAAGACGATACTTTAGGGGTTCTTTTTGTTCGCTTTGTCGAAGAGGAATTGAGAAAGCAAGGGCTTTCTCTATCCGAAGTAGGGATTCATCGAACGCAAATCAAAAAACAATTTTTCTCATGGGTAGATTTTCAGCGCCCTCAAATTAAAGATGGAAAACCACAAATCTTTGAGATGCTTGATAAAGATTCGTCCCTTTTTGCTAAAGCCCAAGTTGAAATTTTTTCGCATGAAAATCCTCAAAAGAAGATTTTTCAAACCTTTCCTCTTGTTGATCTGAACTGTAACGCAATTACATTGCGATTTAGTACAGATGAAAACCATAGACAGTCTCTTCATGCACAGTTTATCGGTGAAAAGGCTGAACGTCTTCTTAATTTGGATGCATCGGATCGATCTATCGACATCAGAGTTTATCATGAAACCTTGATTGGGACTGCAACAGCGGACTCCACTAGGACGGTTTCGATGGATAAAGGGACTGAAGCTGCTCTTTGTTTTCACTTAGGGGGTTCAAGTTCCAAAGTGACTTCTCAATTTTATAAGCAGTTTTCATCTGAGAAAGAAGAGGCAAAGCGCTCTTACGCCCTTCTTGCTTTTGTTGGAGCTGCCTATTTTGAAAAATGTGGTCGTGCAGAGAAAATCCTCGCTTCTCTCTATAAGCTCTTTCCAGTTGTAGACTTTGCTTTTGGGCTGGTAAAGCTTTCTTCTTCAGAGGGCCTTAAGGCGCCTCAAGTTGATATGATGTGGAACATTTCACCGCTCCCACCATCCAATTCGACATTTCGCCAAGAAGAGATTTATTCGGCTCTTAGATCTCTCGAATCCCTCATTATGGTTGACACCTCTTCTAATGAACATCAAATTTTACTCGATATTTTTGGAGTGAAGGAAGCTATTTCAACAGTTAAACTCTTACAGCTTGCTAATCGAGAACAACAAAAAAAAGGATTGTCTGAACCTGGTTTTTTAATATTAACACCTTTAAACATGACAGCAGCAGAAAATACTCCAGAAGCTGCTCAGAGTCTTTATTTTTCTCAATTAACGGACCTCGATCTTCGTCAAGTCAGAGCAGCCTCTTGTGGTCAATGGGATTTTACCAAAAAGTCACTGACTCAAGACAGTGAGTTTGATCAATACGCCTATGCTTATATGACTCCAAATTTGATTGGCAGTCAAAAGGGATTTTATCAAGAGATGGGGACTCTCATTGTTCATCCCCTTGTGCAAGGTGGGTTGCTCTCGAGCAATAAATTAATAACCAATGGGGGACTTGGGTCCCCCTTACCGACTTATTATTTTGCCCCTTCAACAATTCAGAACTGGCAGCTTATCCCAAGTAATTACAGCAATCAGTTGAGCTATACGTTATTTGTTCCGCCTGTTCCGAATTTGACTGTTCCGCCTCCACTTTTATCTTCAGAACAGAATCGATTTTCAAAAGGTACATATCAATTGAGCTCGGACGTAAGGTCGGAGCATAAATCTATCTTGAGTTATGTTGCCGATCCTATCGATGTGGTGACAGGAGCTTTTTATATTGATGAAGTTGATTTAATTTTTCCAGGGCCATTCCCTCTTGAAATACGTCGTAATTATAATAGCCAAAATCCTCTTATTGGAGATCTTGGAGTAGGGTGGAAATTGAGTCTAAACCCATTTCTCATCAAGCAAGATGAGAAGTTATATGCAGCTGAATCTGATGGCACGATGATTGCGTATACCTATAATCAAGCGACCTCCAGATGGGAAGTCTTACCGGAATCTAATCCTGACTTATATAATTTTACCCAAAATGGAATAGGTTCTACCTCTAATCCTTTTCATGCCTATATTGAAAACAATATTCTTTATGGATCAGACGGTTCGAAAAGAATTTTCGAAGAAGGTCTTCTCAAGCAATGGATCAATCACAAGGGCAATATTCTTGAATTTACCTATACTAATGACACACTTTCTAGAATTGAAAGTTCAAACGGAGACTTCTTTGGATTAATCTACAATCATGAGGGGAAAATCTCAGAGATTTATGCTAAGGATGGAAGAAGAATTTCATATCATTACAATTTCCAAGGCGATCTTGTTCAGGTCGTGCTCCCAAATTCGGCGATCATCACCTACGTGTACGATCACTCCCATCGGATTATTCGAGAGACTAAACCTCATGGAAAAGTCCTTGAAAATATCTACAAAGAAGGCAAGGTCATAGAACAACGCTCTCCAATGGGCTTGGGACAAACGATGATCACGACCGCTAGTTTCGATTACGATGAGAATGTAACTACGGTTACAGATGCGGGTGATGGAAAAACAATCTACCGCATTTTTCAAAACCAAATTTATAAAATTATTGATCCACTTGGCCATGAAACTCACCAGGCGTGGTTTGTCGATGAAGAATCGTGGTTTGACCCGATTACAGAAAAGATGATGCAATGGAAAGAAAAGGGAGGGGCTGTCAGGTGTTTAAAGTCATCGACAGATAAGCGGGGATTGACCACGTATTATCGATATGACAGCCGAGGAAACCCGATCGAAATTGGGCTTATAGGAAATGATTTAACAGGCAGTGGTGAGTCACTCATCACTAAAAAAGTCGCCTATAACGACCGAGATCTCTGCATTCAAGAAGAAGTTTTCAGTCAGATAACCAATACCACATATGATACTCACTTTCCTTATCTTGCAAAGAGAATCGAACGCTATTCTGACAGCACGCTGATTGCGTACATTGATCTAGAATACAATTCTTTAGGCCAAATCGAAAAAGAAGACCACAGTGGATCGGTCACACGATGGAAGTATGATTCTCGAGGATTTCCTTGTGAAAAAATTCAAGTTACAAAAACCGATGATCCTGATGTGATCACGACTTATGCGTATAATAATCAAGGCCAATGCGTAGAGACAAGGACTGCAGATGGAGTCCAAGAAAACGATTATGACATCATGGGAAATCCAATCCAATCTAGGGTGATTTCACCATCGGGTGCACAGCTTTCTGCAACTTATATCGGTTATAACCTCAATAATGAACCTATCTGGAAGCAAACTGCCAATTCTAGGAACACCCTTTACATCGATTATCACACTGCTGGATTGATCAAGGCCACAAGAAAAAGTTTATGTCCGACTCAAGCAACTGCATACACTCTTTATGAGTATGATCCGTGTGGTTACCTCATCGAAGAAATTGATCCGTTAGGGTATACGACTTATCGGGATTACGATGCCTTAGGAAGGGTTACATCTGAAACAAAAGAAGGGCATGCGACATGTTTTACTTATGAATCAGGCGGTCTTCTTGAAACCGTCACTTCCTCATCTGGAGCAAAAAGAACAAGGCTTTATACAACAAATGGTCTTCTAAAAGAGGAACTTTATCCAGATGGAACAAAGAGTTCAATTGTTTATGATTGTTTAAGCCGTCCAATTCGAGAAACAAAAAACGGCATCAATTGGGAAATCACCTATAACGACTCGCATCAACGAGTGACCCTAACAAATATTGCTACAAATTTAGCAGAAATTCGCGAGTTTGACATGAGGGGGAATCTCATCCGTTTTACCGATGCGGCAGGCTATACTTCAGAAAAGACTTATGATGGTCTAGGCAGAATCACAATAGAAACTTCTCCTTGTGGAGAGCAAACTGTATGGAGTTATCAAGGAGATACAGTCGTTTGCACTCTTCCAAATGGAGAAAAACGCATTGAGCGCTATGAAGGAGGCCGTATCGCTCAATCTGAAGTTGTTAATGCTGAAGGTTATCTATTAGCAACTAACGTTTATCGTTATGATCCAGAAGCTGACATCCAAACAGTGGTTCAAGGGGAAGAAATAACGACCACTTGGATGAATGCCCAAGGCCTTCCGATTAAAGTTCAAAAAGGAAGTGTTAATACGATTTATGAATATGATTTCTGTGGGAATTGTATTTCCATAACCGACGGCGATGGAAGAATAACGCGTCAAACATTTGATGGACTAGGGCGTGTAACGGAAAAAGAGCTCCCAGATGGCGCTCTAATCACATACGCATACGATCTTGACTCTAATATCTCCGAATACCATCTTCCGAATGGTACGGTCTGGAAAGCCTCCTATGATTCTATGGGAAAGAAAACGCGAGAACAGCTGCAAGCAGGAACAGAATCTTCACTTATCTGGGAATACACTTACGAAAATGGCTATCTTAAAGAAGCCAAAGATCCAATGCAGCGTGTTCATCTTTATCAATACGATCTCAATGGAAGGCTTGTTCAAGAGATGGTGGATGATTGGCAACGTAATTTTACCTATGACCCTCGCGGACTCCTTTCATCTGCTGAGCAAACGGGAATTCAAAGGATTTCGTGGTTCTTGAGCTGGTTTTATTCTCCTCAAAGTGATCATTCCAAAGTCGAACGTTCTTATGATCCAGACGGGCGTCTTGTCTTGGAGTCGATCTATCATCATTCCACTTTGATCCAACAGACCAGGCAAACCTGGAAAGCCTCAGGCCGATCGTTACAAATCGATGATCATGTACGTGATTTTGTGTACCAAAACAACCGACTCTCGCATGTTTCTACACCAGAAATCAATCTCTCTTATATGTACAATCTTAGCGGAGCTCTTAAATATAAATTGACTCCTTTTAGCGCCATAAAGATCGATTATAACCCATCTGGATTACCTCAAGCGATGCATACCCGATTCCCTGATCATGTATCTCAAGAGGCTCTTGAATGGTATCCCTCTGGGAAGCTTGCTGTTTTTTCATCGTCTACAGAGCAAAAAAAATTTACTTATACCGATCGAGGGTATTTACAAGCGGCAGGAGAAGAAACATACGACTTTGATTTTGGGATACCAGGAATTGGCTCTCGCACAACAGCGCCAGATTGGAGGGTGCCCGAACAAGGAGTTGATAATTTTGGCAAGATCGTCACCGAAGTGAATGATCACGCTTCTCTTCAGACGATCTACGACGCTATGGGCCAGGTCATTGCACAAGGCACAAGACAATTTGAATGGGATCCATGGGGAAGGCTCTTAAGAGTTTCCGATGAAACGTTTAACTGGGAAGCCTCATACGACGCATTCGGAAGAAGGCTACAAACCAATTATGAGCCTCGAGGAAGTTTAACGGTTACAGCAACTTCTCTTTATGATCCAGAGGGAGAATTTCGAGAGATTGGAGTTAAATACGGAGATCGAATCTTTTGGAAAATTTACGGGCCGAACTCCTGCGATGCGATGACTGACGAGACGGGTCAGTCTGTAATTTTAATGCATAATGCTTTGGATCAGCTTGTGGGAGTGATCTCACGGCAAGGCACTTGTTATTCTCAGCAACTTGCCTCATCTTACGGGCCTCAATTGGCGGCTCCTTCCATCCCATCGGATCTCCTTTCTTATGCACAGTCCCATTCTTGGCATAGCCAGTCCCAAGACCCAACAGGGTTAATTTGGATGGGGAAGAGATATTATGATCCACAACGAGGACGGTTTTTAAGCCCAGATTCTATTGGATACCCTGTCTGTTTAGATCTTTATGTATATGCCGGCGGCGACCCTATTAATTATTTTGACCCTGATGGGCGATTTGCATCACCTGTGTATCAAACAATTAAAGCTGTATCAATTGGTGCTTGGAAGCCCATTGTTCAAGACTTTAATGTGATTCCAGCTTACCTTGCGAATCACGATATCATGCGGTCAGGGAATTTTCAGGTTGGTTCTTTTGATCTGCCTCAAGGGGCAATAGGATTTATCAATGGGATAGACAATCTACCAGAAGAGTCTATGGTTAGTGCGCAGCAAGTGAGCGACTATGCAGGAGGAGCCAAAGTTTATGGGATTTATAACGCAACGAACTGGGATAGCATTCGGTTAGTATCACAAGTCATTGATATAATTGAATGTGGCTTCGGAACAATAGGAATGCATACCCCTCCCGTCGAATTATTAAAAAATCAATGGAATCATTTTATTGCGACACATGGACCTGACGAGAAATTTCTACAGATCAGCCATAGTGGAGGAGGTCTTCAAGTTTATAATGCTCTTCTGGCCTCTCCAAAATCAGTCCGGCAAAGAATCATTAGCGTAGCCTTTGCTCCTGCTGCTATTATTCCAGAGGAATTGTGCTTTAAATCGTTTAACTATATGAGTAGGCGAGATTTTGTTACCAGTTTAGACATCGTGGGTAATCTGAGATATGGAAATCAGTTGCAAATATTGAAACCTCATCCAGATGCTAGTTTATGGGATCATGAATTTTTAAGTCCTACTTTTTCGCGGACAATGCAATATCATATATCTGATTATATTAAAAAACATGGAGGTGCAAATTGAAGTTGCTTTTCAAATTTGGATTAGTGTTTTGTGTTGCGTTTTTAATTTTTTCTTCCTTTGGATACCAGTCTCCCGTTTATGTAAAATTGGCACATAAAATCACGGAAAAAACAGCAAGAGAATTAAAAGCTCAAAAGAACCTGTTTCTTGTTGGAACAGGCGGACAAATGATGGATGACATACAGATGATGATGATGGGGTTCAATTGTTATAAGGTATTGGATATTGAAACTGCGCGAAAGCTATTGGTTGATGCGGTGCAGGTATATTTGTCTTTTATCAATTCTAACGCAGAAATAAGACCATATCTGCATAACTATCCTTTTACTGCTCAAAATGTGGAAATTGTGATCTATTTTTATAATCCCGATGGTTCTGAAGTTCCTCATGAGAAGATCGTTATTGCAGCAGTCAATCAAGGGAAAGTAGTTTATTATGTTGATGATCTTGAAAAGAATAATATAAAAACGATTTATGAAGAGAGTTATGAAAAGGCTTTGGATGCAATTTCTTCTAATTAAGAACTGTGCAACAAAGGTAAGCGTCTAACCAGCCCATCTTTTTAAATTTCGCCCAGTATGTCACTCTTTGGCTTTTAACCAAAGGGGTCCTATGCCACAGTCAAGTTCCGAAGAAAAAAGACGCCACTGGGCGGAAAACATTTTACAACAACAAAAAAGCGGCCAAAACATCCATCGGTGGTGTCGAGAAAATAACATTTCTTACACGGCATTTTTTGACCTTGCCCCTTTATTATGTCCATTCCTAGTTAGAGGTTCCAGTTCGTTTTTCTGCTGCATCCATAGCAGCTTCTTTTGGCGTCCTGCCGCCTAATGAGCTGTGTGGGCGTCGCTCATTATATTCTTCTCTCCACTCTTCCACCAGTCGTTTAGCCTCTTTTAGTCCTGTAAACCAGTTTTCATTCAGACATTCATCTCTTAGCTTTCCGTTAAAACTTTCAATTTACCCATTCTGCTGAGGCTTCCCTGGCTGAATGTAGTCCCAGCGCACTCCTCGCTCATAGCACCATTTCAGTATCGCAGTGCTGGTAAATTCTGTTCCGTTATCGCTTAATATCCTTTCCGGCATTCCTCTTGTTTCCAGCAATTCTGTCAACTCATCTCTCACTCTTATCCCATTCAGCGATGTGTCCACTACCATTTTTAGGCTTTCTCTTGAAAAATCATCTACAATCGTCAGTATCCTTATTCTTCGTCCATTGGCGAGTGCATCATGAACAAAATCCAATGACCATTCTTGGTTAACCCTCGTCAATGGCATTCGTACCACTCTCTGACCTAAGGCCTTTTTTCGGCCGCCTCTCTTCAGTACTTTTAGGCCAAGCTCTTTGTAAATTCTGAAGAGTTTTTTGTGGTTGATGCATATGCCATCCCTTTTAAGCATTATGTGAATACGTCTATAGCCGTAACGTCGTTTGGCATGGGCTACGGTAATTATTTTCTCCTTCAAAAGAAATTCTTCAAGCTTCTTGGTCGAATAACGTATTGCCGTTCGGTGTGCCCCTACAAGCCGACATGCCCTTCGTTCACTAAAGCCGTGACCTTCCATCACGGCTTTACAGCATGCTTTTTTAGCCCTTGGGGTTACCACTTTTTTGAGACAATATCCTTGAGGGCTAAAATGTCGAGCTGTTGCTCGGCAACTAGCCTTTTCAGCTTAGAATTTTCTGATTCCAAAACCTTCATTCTTTGGGCTTCTGCGACGGTCATATTCGCGTATTTGGTTTTCCAATTGTAGTAGGTAGGTTGCGAAATGCCATGCTTTCGGCAAACCTCTTCAACTTTCATACCTGCACGGCCTTCTTCAAGGACTCTTATAATCTGTTCTTCGGTAAATCTATTTCTCATAGTTCGTGATCCTTTTTGGGTTTTAGTTTATCACGAACCTCTAATCTTAGGTGGACCAATTTTTGGGGTTCAGGTCAGGAGCCACAGAGGATGGTCGAAAGGAGTTAATTGGCATTCATGATGGCGTTAGGGAAAGCAAGCTCTCTTGGAAGGAAT
>CAYWSY010000013.1:0-30316 GCA_964461105.1 uncultured bacterium | reverse complement strand
CCTGTTATTTTTTTTGATTCTAATTTAGGGTGCCTTTGAACCGGAAGGGGTATATCCGTTTAATAAACGGGTGAGCTCCAAAAACTGATCAAGAGAAAGTTCTTCCGGACGGGCGGTTAAAGGGAGGTTCATCTTGACAAGAGTGTGTTCAATATGTTTAGGGGGATAGATCTCTTTTAAAGAGGATCTGAGCATTTTGCGCCGATGTTGAAATGCTGTGCGTGTTACAATGAAAAATGCTTCAACAGACTGGATTTCAGGGATGGGTCTCAAAGAACAATGAACAACGGCTGATTGGATTTTAGGGCGGGGATAAAAGCACGTGGGTTCAACTTTAAAGCACAACTTAGCCTGAGAATAAAAGCTAACAAATAAGGAAAGGCTGCTATAATTAGCCGTATGTGCCGCAGCTACCATCCGATCGGCAACCTCTTTTTGAACCATGATGGTTATAGAGTTAATTGTTGGGTAGTGGGGAAGTAACTTTGCAAGGATGGGCGTTGTAATGTGATAGGGCAAGTTAGCAACGACTTTCCAAGGCTGTGTTTTTAAAATTTCAGCGAGATCGAGGGATAGAAAGTCAGCTTGAATCACATGAAGTCTTTGGTCTTCTGTTTGCAAGCGAGTGAGCGCTTGAGCAAAGATCGGATCGAGTTCTACGGCGGTGACTCTAGCGCCGAGCTCCAGCAATAACTCCGTTAACGCTCCAGGGCCTGGACCAATTTCTAAAATAAGATCACCCGGTTGAACGTTTGCTGCAGAGGCTATTTTGCGTAGGATGTTTCCATCGATAAGGAAATTTTGTGAAAGACCTTTTCGTGCATCTACTCCAAGACTTTCAAGAAAATCCCGAAGCTTTGATGCTTTATGCATGTTCATCGGAGGGCAAATGGCTGAAAGTCATCAGGAAGGGATTCAAGCATATGCTTTTCGTCATACCCAAGACGCTCGCGTAATTTCGTAATATACTGGGTATTCTCTTTGGTAATCGCTTGTTCGAGAAGTGCATCTTTGAGTTTATCGGCGATGGTTTCAAAAGCAGGGATATCTTTTTTTGAATGGTTGAGTAAATGAAAAATTCGATACACAACGGATTGATCAACACGGCTCACTTGAGCAACAGGAGCGCTAAAGGCACCAGGCACGAGAGTTCGAAGAACTTCTTGGTGAGATTGGGCAATCGTCTGCTCATCGCCTTTAAGTTCGGGTGAGCAAGAGACCGCTAATAGGTTGTCTTCAGCGGCTTCGCTTTTGAGTTGATCGACAACATTTGCAAAGTTTCCCTTAGCAACGCTGAGCATTTCAAATGCCTTTGATGCAACCATTTTACTGAGATCTGCTTGAGGAGAGCGGAGAGAAAGCACTTCGTATTCCCATTCTTCGAGAGCTGGATTCTGTTTGCAATAAATTTTGTATGCCTCTTTGATGTCTTGAGGATTTACTTGATTCAAGGCTTTTGAATTAACTCGAAACCACATCATTCGCTGAACGATCATTTCAGAATGGATCATCTGACGGGCTTCCTCATAACTCATGTCAAGCTTATCTAGAGTTGACATGATCGTAGGGCCAAATCGCTCCAACATTTCTTCGCGCACTTCAGCATCTGAAACTTTGAGCTCAAGGTGTTCTGCATCGGCGATCATAAGTTCTTGGTCAATCATTTGTGCGAGAGTTTCTCTCCATTGAGAAGAGTAAAATTGAAACCGAGCAGCTTTTGAATCAACCAAATGAGGATAGTGACGCTGAAGAAAGAGATCCATCTTTCGCATCACATCGATCACAGATAATGTTTTTCCATTGACCTTAGCAAGGATGCGATTATAGATGATTAATGATTCATTGCCCTCTTGGGGGAATTGTTGAGGAAGGTCGGCAAAGCAAGGAGATGCGCACACAAGTGTTGCTGCAAGAAGAAAGAATCTATTTTTCATGGACATGGTCTTCAATTAGGTGATTTGAGCTATACCCAAGTGAGCTCGAAAGTTTGAATTCGGGCTCACTTGGGTATAAATATATCTTATCGGATGTTTTCCAGAACAGCACCAAAAAATCCGTCCATTCCTCCGCTTTGAGGAAATGTGTGCAGGGGTTGTCCAACAAGGCGCAATCCGTGTTCTTTTTTAAAATAATCAATTTGGTCTTCATTTTCTTGCGGAAGTACACTACAGGTTGCGTAAACGATTTTTCCTGTTGGTTTTAAGAATTTAAGCGCTTCTTGAAAAATGGAACGTTGCTCAATACAAAGACGAGGGAGAATCTCTTTTGAAAATTTCCATTTCATGTCGGGATTTCGACGCAGTGTTCCAGTTCCAGTACAAGGTGCATCTACAAGGACCCAATCCATCCTGCCTAGGAGTTTTTTCTTTTGAGAAGAATCGGGCATTAAGAGCTGTGCGTTTTGGATACCAGCGCGCTTTAATCGTTTTTTTGCTTCTATGAGCGCATGAGGTCGAATGTCGTGGAGAAATATTTGACCGCGTCCGTTCATTTTGGGTGCAAAGGCTAATGTCTTTCCTCCAGAACCAGCGCAAAAGTCAAGGACATGGTCGGTGGATGTGGGATTGACAAGATCGGCAATGAGTTGGCTCGCCTCATCTTGCACTTCGAAATACCCCTCTTTAAACGCGGGCATGCCAAAGAAATTTTCCTTTTTTTGAAAGACAATTCCAGTGGGAGAATGGGAGCAAGGGGTCACTTTGTAATGTTCTTCCCATTGTTGCAAGAGAGCGTCGCGTGTGATTTTAAGAGAGTTGGAGCGAACTGTCGTTGGGGCGGTTTCATTGCTGGCTAGACAAAATGCCCAGGCTTTTTCTGTTCCCAAGCTGTGTTCAAGTAGATCAAAAAATAATTTGGGGAAGCTCACGCGAATGTGTTGAGGAATGCGAGGATCATCCAGAGTCGTTTTTGGAGAAAATCCTTGTAGGCACGCATACCGTTTTTTCCAGCTGACCGGTTTTTCAGAAAAATGATCTAAAAGCCCTCTCCAGCGAATCATTTGATAGAGCGTTTCGCAAATAAATTTGCGGTCTTTGGCTCCAACAGCATGATGCTTTCTAAAATAATTTTTTAAAAAAAGATCAAGCGGGGCGCCTTGCGTTTCGTATTGATCGAGGATTGCAAAAAGATGGTGTTCGCGAAAATATTCTTTCATGGAGTATACACTATAGATGAAATAGCTGTATAAGCTCAAGGGGGATTCGATGTTGAAAGGGTTCATTGGAATGCTGGGTAGGATGTGTCTTAGTTTAATTTTTATTGCTTCGGGATTGGAAAAAATTCTTAATTATGATGAGGCGTTCCAGTCCCTACATGCTTCTGTTACCCAATGGATGATTCCTGGTCATTGGATGAATTGGGCGCAAAATGGGCTTGAAATCATCTTGCCATATCTCTCTTGGATTCTCTCTGGCGCAATCTTTTTAGAACTCCTTGGAGCAGCTTGTGTCCTTTTAGGTTTTAAGGTGAGATTTGGGGCATTTTTGCTCATTGTCTTCCTCGTTCCAGTGACCCTTCTCATGCATCCGTTTTGGGCTGTTCAGGGAGGGGAATACGAGGCTCAGGTTGCGACATTTTTAAGGAACTTGAGTATTATTGGAGGGTTGCTCATTCTTTTAGCTTATGGAAAAGGGGGGAATGATCACTCAAGCAAACATGTTCAATCTGCGCCGAAGTAATTTGATCCTTAATATCCTCATTAGCTGGGCAATTGTCTCATTTGGACAACCGGCATGGGTTTCCTGGTTGGCTCCCTGCGCTGCTATTGCTGGATATGCTTTATTTTGGATCAGTTGCAGGTCTTTTTCTGTAAATAATCAAGTCATTCTCTCTGGAATTTGGTTTACATGTGTCCAATTCATCCAGTTATCATGGATGACGTCGATGGAGTTCCAGGGAATTTATATTTTATTCGTTTATTTTGGCTTGAGTCTTTGGCAAGGACTTCAGTTTGCCTTGTTAACATTTTTTATTTTACGTCGAAAAGAAATTCTTGCTGGAGCCGCTTTGTGGACTCTTCTTGAATGGTCGAGATTAAGTGTATTGTGTGGGTTTACGTGGAACCCGATTGGTCTGTCACTTGCAGCTTACCTTCCATCGCTTCAATTCTCAGCAATTTGGGGAATTTACGGGCTTTCATTTTGGGTAATGATGACGAACCTCGCTGCGGTTAAGGCTTATTGGTCGCAAGGAAGAAGGCGGAAGCAATTGATTTTATGCTGGGGAGTGCTCTCTTTGATCCCGGTGTGTTTTGGGTTCTTTCATTTAAATGTATCAGAAAGCAAACAAGGGAATGAGTATTCGATTGCCTTGGTCCAAACAGGCCTCTTGCCATCACAAAAAGTTCCCTTGCCAGGGAGATATCACGAGTTTATTTCCCCTTTTGATCAATGGAAAGTGGTGATTGAGTATTTGTCTCAAAAGGAAAGGAAGCGATGGGATTTGATTGTTTTGCCGGAAGCAGTGGTTCCGTTTGCAATGGCAGAAGGGATATACCCCCATACTATGGTTAATGCGTTTTTGTGCGATCAATTTGGTTCAGAAGCGATAGCTCACTTCCCAGTGCTGGAGGCTCCTTTTGCGAAGTTGCGTTCTGTAGAAGGTAAGCAGATCTGGTGTGTCAGCAATGCATTTTGGGCACAATGGATTGCAAATTTTTTTCAAGCAGAAGTCGTCGCGGGATTAGACCATCGCGATGTTCAGGAAGGGAAGAATTATAATTCCGCTTTTCATTTTTATCCGCAGCAACACATGATAGTTCGCTATGATAAACAGGTTTTATTGCCATTGGCAGAGTATCTTCCATTAAGTTGGTTGAAGCGGTTAACGCAAAGATATGGAATTAGTGAATTCTTTACACATGGTGAAGGTGCAAAAGTCATTCAGGGGAAAATTCCGCTAAGTCTTTCGATCTGCTATGAAGAGACGTTTTCTGAATTAATGAGAGAAGGAAGGCTATTAGGTGGTGAGCTGTTTGTCAACGTGACAAATGATAATTATTATCCTAATTCTCGCCTTCCTAGGCAGCATTTTGATCATGCCAGGTTGCGCGCAGTGGAAAATGGAGTTCCTTTGATACGAGCTTGCAACACAGGGATAACGGGTGTTGTAGATCGGTTCGGTCGGGTTCGAGCGCAACTTGGAAATGGAGGGAAAGCCTCAGAATGGATGCAGGGAGTGCTCGATACAACATTCAACAGAGAGTCTCATTTTACTTTATATAGTTTTTGGGGAGATGCCGGGGTGATCGCACTTTGTCTTGCGTTGTTAATCATATTTTTAAGATGTAAAATTTATTTTAATCGCGATCGCTTAATTTGATGGATAAAATGTTCTTGAAGAATATGTCAGACATCAGATACCCTCTTATCGATTAATGTTCGATATAGTATCTCGAGATCGAGATTCGGCCGTTGACCACTGAACTTAGAACAGAGGTTACTATTGTCTTTCTCATGTAAAGAAATGGAAACGATGAATATTGCCCCAACGTTAAAGAAACAGAAAACGTTGGCTCGTGGTGTAGAAGCCTCTGGAATTGGTGTTTTTACTGGAAAAGAGGTGGTTATACGGCTCCTGCCGTCACAATTAGATGCCGGGATTGTCTTTCAGCGGGTGGATTTGCCACACCGCCCTCAATTTCCTGCAGCATTAGATTTTGTTCAGGGAACTCCTCGGTGTACGTTGATTGGCAATGCCTCAGGCGATGCAATTCAAACAGTTGAGCATCTATTAGCGGCATTGCGTGCTTTAGAAATCGACAATGTATTGGTTGAAGTTTCAGGTTCTGAAATTCCCATTTTTGATGGAAGCTCTCTTCAGTTTGTTAGAATGATCCAAGAAGCTGGAATTGCTGAGCAAGAGGGCATAAGGCATATCTACTCTCTCCAAACGCCTGTTTATTGGTCTCAAGGAAGTATTCATTTAGTTGCGTTGCCTTCTTCTGAATATCGAGTTAGTTATACGTTGCAATATGAACATTCTCCCGTTATTGGGACTCAGTTTTATTCTTCCGTTGTAGAGCGAGATCGTTTTATTGGTGAGATCGCTCCTTGCCGCACTTTTTCTGTTTATGAAGAAATCGCTCCTATGATAGAGAAAGGGCTCGTTAAAGGAAGTCTTGAAAATGCGGTGATTGTTAAAGAAAATGCGATCATGAATCCGGAGGGGTTAAGGTTCTCCGATGAAATGGTGCGGCATAAAGTTTTAGACTTAATAGGTGACTTGTCATTGGTGCCTGTTTTGTTTACTGCTCATATCATCGCCATTCGCTCAGGACATACCTCCAATAACGCATTTGCAAAGGCGCTTTTTAATCATCTTAAAATGGAGAATTCATGATGGGCGAAGAAGTTATAGATCAACCTGTCATTTTAAATGTAAGAGAAATTACAAAAATTCTGCCTCATCGATATCCTTTTCTTCTCGTTGATAAGGTCATTCATTTAAATTTAAACGAAAACACGATCATTGCGCAAAAACTCGTTACAATTAATGAACATTTTTTTCAGGGGCATTTTCCTAACGTCCCAATTATGCCAGGAGTTCTTGTTCTGGAAGCCTTGGCTCAGGCTGGCGGCATTTTAATGCACCAGAAAGGGCATAGTGACAAAATCGCTCTGTTGCTTAACATCAATAATGCCAAATTTCGAAAGCCTGTTGTCCCAGGAGACGTCTTGACGTTGCATGTCACAGGGATCCACCTTACAAGTAAAGGGGGAAGGATGATGACAAAGGCATTGGTCAACGAGCAGTTGGCGGCAGAGGCTGAAATTGGTTTTGTACTCATGGATAAGGAGCTCCTTTGAGTAATTATTATAAATTAATTAAAGAATTGGATATTCATGTCACAGTCTAACATTCATCCAGCTTCAATCGTCGAACCTGGTGCAAAGATCGGTAAGAATGTCACGATTGAGGCTTATGCAGTCATTAAAAGCACTGTGACCTTGGGTGACAATGTCGTGATCAAATCGCACGCTTACATTGATGGCAATACGACCATTGGAGACGGAACAATTGTTTGGCCATCTGCCAGCATCGGAACTAAGGCGCAAGATTTGAAATTTCGCGGTGAAAAAACATTTGTTGTCATTGGAAAAAATTGTGAAATTCGCGAATTTGTCACCATCAACTCTTCCTGCCAGGAGGGGTCAGTTGTGCGTGTGGGCGATAATTGCCTCATTATGGCTTATTGCCACGTGGCGCATAACTGCGAAATTGGCAATCGCGTCATTATGGCTAATAACTCAATGTTGGCTGGGCATGTGATCGTTGAAGACGATGCGATCATTGGAGGGATGACTCCGGTGCACCAATTTTCGCGCATTGGAACATTTGCAATGGTTGGTGGATTTAGCCGCATCACACATGATATTCCTCCCTATACAATCGGCGCTGGATCTCCCTATAAGTTAGGTGGATTGAATTTAGTTGGATTGAAACGGCGCGGATTTTCGTTAGAAGTGAGACGCTCCTTAACGAAGGCATTTAAAATCATGTATCGTTCAGGACTTAAGCTCTCTGATGCGCTCGAACGGATTCAAGCGGAAGTTGAAAAGAATGAGCATATTGAACACTGGCTTGAGTTTTGTCGTTCTTCCAAACGTGGACTTATTGGATTCCATGGGATTGAAAGCAGATCTCTTTCCGGAGAAGAGTTTGATGAGCTCGAAGAATTGTTAGAAGATCAAACGACAACGACTTCTGTGTCATGAAAATCGTGTTCTTCGGAACATCCTCTTTTGCTGCAAGAACGCTGCACTATTTGATTGAGCAGGGAGTTGAGGTGGTTGCTGTTGTGACGCGCCCTGATCGCCCAAAGGGCAGAAGCATGCATCTTAGTCCTCCGCCTGTGAAGGAATTGTGTCAACACCTCGCTCTTCCTTTACCGATTCATCAGCCTGAAAAGGCATCCACACCTGAATTTGAGAACGTCCTTCGCTCCTATCAAGCAGATCTCTTTGTTGTCGTGGCTTATGGTGAAATTATTAAGCAACATCTTCTTGATCTTCCAAAGATGGGTTGTATTAATATTCATGGAAGTCTACTTCCTAAATATCGCGGCGCGGCGCCCATACAACGTGCCTTGATGGATGGTGTTGCAGAGACTGGGATGACCATCATCAAAATGACACAGAAGATGGATGCAGGTGATATTTTGGCAATGGGATCGATTCCTGTTACTGAATGCATGACATTTGGTGAGCTTGAGCCGCAGTTATGTCAATTGGGATGCGAGCTTGTGCTGCGTGTTATCCATCAGTTTGAGACTGGAACTACTCATTCGATCCCACAGGATCATACTCAAATGACATTCGCCCCTAAAATTACCCCCCAAGAAGAGCAGATCGATTGGACGAGATCCGCAAAAGAGATTCACAATCTCATTCGAGCGCTCTCACCACTTCCTTCTGCCTGGTTTCACCTAATAATAGGCGCAGATCAAAAACGCATTAAAGTAAAAAAATCACTTGCTATTCCGCAGCTTTCAGGAACGCCCGGTGCGATTCTGCAAATGGATAAGCAGGGATGGATTGTTGCCTGTGGGCAAGGGGCTCTTCAATTATTGGAGGTGCAGCCTGAAGGTAAAAAAGCGATGTCTGCTCAACAATTTGTTTTAGGACTCCGCTCTCCAGTTAGTATCCCTCTCTAAAAATCATTACTCATTTACCTAAATAGCCTTACTGAAGTATGCTCTTTTGGCCCTTAAACTATGGAGGATCTTCCAATGCCAAAAGTACAAGCGACTCGTCCAGTGCTTATTCCTATTTCAGCAACTCAGGTTAATGAGACGAATAGCAATTTTCAAATTGTTTTAGAATTTTTTAAAGATAAAGGAAAAGATATTGCAAAGGTGATCGGCTATACATGCGATTGGATGAATCAGTTAATTCCTGATATGCCATCTAATGTTCAGGTTATCAGCTTAGGGGCAAAAAACTTTAAAAACTTTTTTAGCATGCTTGAGTTGCCTGAGAAAGTATCTAAATTTAAGAATGCTGTTGTCGCGTTGGTCTCAGATACGACGCTATCTACAGTTCAGAAGGTTCGCAATTTCATTAAAGAGGGAACAGGGTTATTCAGTGCTTTTAGTGATACAACAGAGCTGACATCACAAGTGCTTCCTGTTGGCAAAGAATTTTTGAAGTCAGTGAAAACACTTAACCTAGGGTCTACCTTTTTAGGAGCGGGCAATAGTGCAATAGAAAATATGCAAAAATTTGCGGGCACGAAGGCTGATGAACAAGAACGTCAAACATTATACCTTATTAATACGGCTCGAGATGTTTCTTATTTCGTGTTTGCAAGCTACATGCTCGGCTGTATGGCAGCAGGGGTATCGGTAGTTGGGATGGCTGTTCTCGGCATGCTGACATCGGGACTTGTCTTCACTATTGGCGGTTTCTTTTATGAGAGAATGGTTGACCCTGAGAAGAAGGGAATGAATGTGCCGCAAGCGGTAATTAATAACTTTAAGCGAGAAGTTGCTCAAAGACGTTCTGCACCAGTAGTTTAAAATATTTGAAGAGGCTGTCCAAGGGGCAGCCTCAATTTTTATGGAGTTTTGAATGGCCTCAATCACACGTTTTGTCTCAAATTTTTTTAATCCTCCCCCTAAAACCGCATGTGCAACTGTTGCAAAGAAAACGGGGGCTCAACATGTTATTGATTATTTGGATAGCTCTTCTGGGGTTTGGGATTTCTCTCGCGTCTGCGAGCTTTTCTTTTCTTATCTTCATTCGCTCCCTATTTTAAGCGATTCAAATCGACTGAGGTCTGAAAAGATTAGTGGTGTTTTTGCTGTAACAGGAGCCGCTCTGAGTTTGCCTCAGCTCGTTGTTGATATCCATGCTTGGGTCAGTAGCTTTAGTCATCTTTTTTCCTCTGCAAAGCTATCTGAAAAAGACCCTTCGCGCCAGGCAAGGGTAACGCATGCAGCTAAAAAGGCGCTAATTAATACAAGTAATTTGGGGAATACGTTTACTCAAGCGCTGATTTTTTTTAATGAGTCGAAGTTAGTTAATTTGGCCAAGCAGATGCCAGTTGTTAATTTTTTCTTTAATTCAACTTCTCTTTTGAGTGATGGGGTTGAATGTGTTCAAGAGGCGAAAAAGGTCAGTAAGTACATGGCGAAGCTAAGTAAGGGCGTTCCTCTTCGAAAGGTGGAGCGTTGGCAAGGAAAGCTCAAATTAGCTTGGATGAAAATTGCTCAAGCATCTTCTTCAGTTGCTATGGCGGTGATTGGTCTTGGAGCCCTTGCAGCAGGTGTTGCCGTCACAAGCCTTCCGATTCTTTCATCGGTTTCCTTGGGATTATTGACAGTATGGTTGACGTCAAAAATATCGAGTTATTTTTATGAAAAAATTCTTGAGGAGCGACGTTTGACGGCCATTTAATAGTTTTAGTTTTTCTAATTAATTTTATAAAAAGCCATTTCTTTTTGAAATGGCTTTTTTTATTTTGTTGTTTTAGTTAATTCTCAATAATGTTATGTTTTGCGCTGTTAATTTATGATTGTATTTGGAAGGCGAAAAAATGGTCATTAATCCAATTATATTTTCAGGTCTTAGAGAAGATTCTCATAAGGCGAAAAATGCTTCGCTTTTTGATCATGCTTACGATGTATACAGACGGGGAAAGGGAGTCAACACGCCTTTCAAAATCGTGCTTCAAGCTTTTGAATGGGCAAAGTGGATTCCATTCAATCAGCCCGTTATATCTCTGATCTCTCAGGGAAGAGCATTTGTTAAATTATGTCGGCCATCGAACCGCCCTCTCAAGGTATTCATGAAAGGGATAGGTGTCTGGAAGCGCGGACGCGGGGTTGGAAAATCTACGGTGAGTCTGGGGAAGGGGATTGCTAATAAAGGATTTAATAGGAGTGAACTCAGTAAAATCGCCGCAATTGCAAAGGAATGTTTTAAATGGACGCTTGGGTTCGTGAAATGGTCTTGTGATGCCATCTCGCTTGCAGGCAATGAATTCTTGAGGTCAATTGCACAAACTCTGCCTGATCTGGTATCAAAAGTGGGAATGGTCAGCTCCGCTCCATTAGTGAGTTTGTCGGTTGTTAAGCAAGTGCAAGATCGGTACCATCGACGGCGCGTGCCGAAACCTGTAAGTCCTGTTTTGCAACAAGCGCGTCAATCAACAGATAAAGTGTTGACGTATGGAATGTTGAGCACGGTTTTTAAATTAGCTTCATTATGTTTGTCGGGATTGAGCCTGTTTTCAGTTGCAGCTATTCCAGCGTTAATCCCATTGTCGTTTTCAACAGCGGGTTTAACTTCAAGCGTAGCCTCTCTGTATGAAGGAAAAAAAAGGCTCCTTGAGAATAACCATATTTGTGTGAAGGTATAATTGATGGCGATTAAACCCCTTCTCTTTTCTGGAGTTAAAGAGGCTCCTCAGCCGAGGCAGGAGATTTCGTTTGTCGATCACTTGAGTAAAGTGATGGATCGAAGAAGAGGCGTTCAAACGCTTTTTGATCTTGCGGATAATGCATTTTCATGGGGCCGGCTAGCTCCTGTTGATGATTCTCTCCGCGACTATTTTTCTCAGGCGCGCTGCATTGCGATTTTATGTAAATCTGCTTATGAGTTCCTTCGTGCTCCCTTATTATTCGTGCAAGCTGTCGGTTTGTGGAAGAGAGGAAAAGGGGTCAAGAGATCGGCGGTACATTTAAAAGATCACGTAAGTTTAAGTGCGTGGAACGGATTAGATGTACGTAAAGTCGGTTCGGCTGCAAAAGAAGTATTGGGTTGGATTGCTGGTACCATGAGTTGGATGTGCCGCACGCTTACTATTGCAAATGAAGCCTTGATTTGCATGATTTCAAAGAGCGTGATGGATACAGCAAGCAAGGTGGGCTCAATCTCCGGGATCGTTTCTTTTGGAGTCACGGCGCTCAATCAGGCTCAAGAACTTACCAAACGGGCAACATTGGTAGAGACGGATAACCGCTTGCTTCGGAAAGCCCGGCAAATTACGCGCGACTCTCTTGTCTGCTCGACAGTGAGCTCGGGGGCAAGACTACTCTCATCGATTGGAAGTGGTCTAAGAACTTTTTCATTAGTTACTGTTCCCGTAACAGTTTCACTTGGCCTATCCACGATCGCACTGCTCTTTACAATTAGGTCGATCTACCTAGATAATAAAGCACGCCTAGACACGACCTATGTAAGAGTTCCTGTCTGATTTATTTTCCATTCAAATTCATACTTTGATATCGTTTTCAAAACTTTTATCGTGAGATGAGTTTATGGGAACATGGAATCGGTGCTTTTCACAGCTTAACTTTTTGCTATTAAATGTGTTCATACTCTGTCTGAGTCCCCTGACTCTTACAGCTAATGATCCAAATATCTATGAGAATCCATTGCTTACTGAGCGAATGCGTGCAATGATAAGTCCCTATTTAATTCCAATCGATCACCCGATGAAAGGGGTTTTGGATCGACTCTTTGCGCAGGGTAGAGTCACCGAAAGCATGCAGTCATTGAAGGAAGCGGGGTTTGATGTGATTGCAGCAATGCCAAGAAGCTATGTTGTCGTTGTTAGGCATCCTGCGGTGCCCGGGTATGTGCTTAAGCTTTATCTTGATTCGGAAACACGGATGAAAGAAAACACACCTAATTGGATGTGGCTTACTCAACGGTGTATAGGTGCAAATAAAATTCGAGAGATTATTAAGCATCAGAGAATAAAAAATTTTATTGTTCCAGATAAGTGGATTTATGTACTGCCTCCTTTGCCCGCTTCTCAGGGGCCCTCTCCGCAACCAATTTTAGTGATTGCAACAGATATTGAACCC
The DNA here is from genome assembly GCA_964461105.1 of uncultured bacterium. Lineage (GTDB taxonomy): Bacteria > Chlamydiota > Chlamydiia > Chlamydiales > Rhabdochlamydiaceae > JAGVMG01. Next base: position 17,502 of record CAYWSY010000013.1, on the reverse strand, counting down.
TTTGCAGATGCAAAACTCGCTTGGAAAACGCTTGTCACAAGAGAGCATCTTGATGAGCTATTTATCATTATGAAATGGGGCTATTCGACAACGCAAATTGCAAATATCCCCTATACAAAATCTGGAAAGTTTGCGTTCATGGATACTGAATATCCCTGTCGCAATCTGCATTTAATTCACATAGAAAAATATTTAAGCAAAGAAATGGCAAAATATTGGGAGCGGATGCTTGAAGTGAATGGAGGAGATTTCTGATGTGGATTATGTCGGCGATTTCTCTTCTAGGGAGCGGAGCTTATTTATTGCGGGGTGCAGAGAAGGCGGGTTTTGTCAATTTGGGTAGATGGAGTTTGACTGTCCAGTATGCCGCATTAGGTTCATCCGTCGTTACTTCAACGATTGGAACGATCACGGGATTCGATCGTCTCGATAAAAAAGTGGACGAGATTGAATTAGCTAAAAATCAAAGACTTAGAGATGGATTAGAGCAGGAGAGGAATTTGATCTTACTCAAGCTTGCTGCAGATGTCAGCATTTTTGCCTGGGCGATTTTTGAGCTTGCTACTCTTACAGGAGTGGCGATCATTAGCCCTATGCTAGTCGGGGGGGCTTTGGTTACCTGTTGCTCACTTTTAATGGCATCAATGGCTTACGAATTTCATCTGTGGGGAGGTTGGGAAAAATTCCAGAGAAAAGTAGATGAGTTTGTGTTGGGGTTTAAGCTGTGAATAAGAAACTTGCAGCAAAGGAATGGATCATCATTGTCGGATTGCTCTTGTTAATCCTAACAATGGTGGCAATTTCATGGGTCATCAAGCGTCAGATTGCATCTTAAAATTAATTTTAATTTCGAGTTCTCTCCCTGGAGAGAAATTAAAAAACGAGCGAAATTAGCATTTTCCGTTGTGCGAAAATCAATAAATTTGATAGCCTCTCTGCTTAGCCTTAAACACAGGGCTGACGAACAAGCAAGTGCGAAGCTTTCTTATTGCACGTATACTACTTGTCGCTGTCTAGTATTCCTCTCTTCATTGATGTCTTAATGACATTTCAAACAGAGAAAAATCACAGCGATAAATTGACTAAAGGGAAAGGTATGACTTTGAAATTCATGGGAAAGAAATTGGGGATGACCCGCCTATTTGATGCAAAGGGTAATCACGTCGTCTGTACAGTTATTTCGGCTGAGCCGAATATAATCTCTCAAGTAAAGCGCAAAGAAACAGATGGTTATGAGGCGGTTCAAGTGGCTGCTCAAAAAGTGAAGCCGTCTAAGCTTAGAAATGTGTCAAAGGCGCTGCGTGGTCATTATGCAAAAGCGAGTATTGAGCCGCGTGTTAACGTGTCAGAGACGCGAGTTGAGAGTGCGCAGGAGTTTCAAGTCGGTCAGGAAGTGAGCGTTGCTCAGTTTTCTGAAGTGGCTTTTGTTGATGTGCAGGGCGTTTCAAAGGGTAAGGGGCATCAAGGGGTAATTAAAAGATATCACTTTGCAGGCGGACCTGCTTCGCATGGTTCGGGTTTTCATCGTCACGGAGGATCTACGGGGATGAGATCGACGCCAGGTCGTTGCTTGCCTGGGCAGAAAAAGTCTGGTCGGATGGGCGGTGAAGTGGTGACAACGCAAAGTTTGCGTGTTGTGCGAATTGACGAAGAGAAGCAATTGATGGTCGTCGAAGGGGCGATCCCAGGCGCGCGTGGCGGACTTGTGTACGTTACGAAGGCAATTAAGAAAGCGAACCGGAAATAAGAAAATTAATCAGTCGTTTTAGGAGTGAGCTGTGGCTGTTCTTAAAAAATATAATTTAGCTGGTCAAGAAGTCGGGCAAATTACGCTCGATGACGAGTTGCTGAAAACTTCAGCACACTCGCAAATGATCAAAGACTACCTCGTTGCTTTGCGTGCGAATGCACGGCAATGGTCTGCTAATACCAAAAGTCGAGCAGAGGTCAATCATAGCGGAAAAAAACCCCATCCTCAAAAAGGGACTGGAAGAGCGCGTCAGGGTTATCTCGGTGCTCCCCATTATAAAGGGGGGGGGCGAGTTCATGCGCCAAAACCAAAATTTGATCAACATGTTCGGATCAATCGCAAAGAAAAGCGTTCGGCGATCCGTCATTTGATCGCAGAAAAAATTCAAGCAAATCGACTTCATGTGCTTCAGTTTGAAGAGATGAAAGAGCCGAAAACTAAGGTGATCGCTCATTTTCTCAAAAATCGTGAATTCGCAGGGAAGCGTGTTTTGTTCCTTGGTGATTTAGTCACAGAAGGGAGCAAAGAGGGCGCTGTTGATGCTGCTCCAGCAGTGAAGTTTGAACATTTTGTGCTGAGTTTGAATAATATCCCGAAAAGTGGATTTATGTTCATGCCTAATGTAAGCGGATATGATATCGCTCTGCACCACGAAATCGTCATCATGGAAGGTGCTTTGGACCAGCTCAAAGTGTTATTAGGAGGGCAATCGTAATTTATGCAAAAGAAAAGCCCATTTAACGTAATTAAATCAAGACATATTACTGAGAAATCACAGGTTTTGGAACAGCTTCAATTCAATAGTAGTAATCCGGTTGTTAAAGCTTGTGACACGCCAAAGTATGTTTTCTTAGTGGATAAAAAAGCGAATAAGCGTGAAATCGCTGACGCTGTCGAAGAGATCTATGCTGAGAAAAAGGTGAAAGTTGTTGCAGTAAATACCGTAACGATCAAGCCAAAAAAACGGCGTGTTCGTGGAAGAGCTGGTGAGAAATCGGGATTTAAGAAGGCGATTGTGTCGTTAGAAGCTGGTGACAGCATTGAAGAGAAAGCATAATTAGGAGACCTGAGTTTATGATAAAAAAACATCGTCCAATTACAGCAGGTCAGCGTCATCTTATTCTAACAACGCATGATGAGTTGACTCGTGTTGGAGTAAACAAGCGAGCTTCAGTAAAGCCGGAGAAGTCTTTGTTAGTGATTAAGCGGCGAACAAATGGCCGTAATCATCATGGACATGTCACTTGCCGACATCTGGGTGGAGGACATAAGCGATTTTATCGAATGATCGATTTTAAGCGCGATAAAGATAAGATCCCTGCGAAAGTAGCTTCGATTGAATATGACCCAAACCGTACAGCGCATATTGCATTGCTCAATTATGCTGATGGTGAAAAGAGATATATTATTGCACCCCAAAAGCTTAAAGCAGGCGATGTGGTCGTTTCAGACGATCAAGGCCCTTTTGATGTTGGTTGTTGCATGCGTCTTAAGTTTATGCCCATTGGTTCAACAGTTCACAATATTGAACTTTATCCGGGTCGGGGTGCTCAATTTGTGCGCTCAGCTGGATTGTCAGCTCAGCTGATGGCTCGAAGCAATGGATATGCGACGATCAAAATGCCCTCGGGTGAAACACGTCTAATTAATGAAAATTGCCGTGCAACATTTGGTGCGGTATCTAATCCAGAGCGTAATTTACGTGTTGAAGGTAAAGCCGGAAGATCTCGGTGGAAAGGGATCCGTCCTACTGTCCGCGGAACTGCGATGAATCCTGTTGATCACCCTCACGGTGGTGGTGAAGGTAAGCATAATGGTTATCTTCCTCAAACTCCTTGGGCGATGTACACAAAAGGATATCGTACAAGATCGAAGCGTAAGTCTAACAAAATGATTGTAAAAGATCGTAGGAAGTAGAGGCTAGGAATATGGGTAGATCGTTAAGAAAGGGTCCATTTGTTGACCATCATCTTCTAGAAAAAATCCTTAAGCAAAATAAGGATGGAGTCAAGAAGGGCATTAAAACGTGGTCTAGACGTTCGATGATCCTTCCTGAAATGGTTGGACATACATTTGATGTTCACAATGGAAAAAAATTTATTAGTGTTTTCGTGTCTGAGAATATGGTTGGACACCGATTGGGAGAATTTTCTCCAACGCGTGTTTTCAAAGGGCATGGTTCTAAGAAAACAGCGGAAGCAAGTGCACCTGCTGCGAAACCTAGTTCAGCACCAAAAGGGAAATAATTTATGCAACAGGCAACATCAAAGTCAAACTATGTGCGTGTCAGTCCGCGTAAAGCTCGTTTAGCAGCAAATCTTATTCGCGGTCGCAGTGTTGAAGATGCAAATATCCAGTTAATGGTCTGCAATTTAAGAGCAGGAAGATTGCTTAAGAAGACACTAGATACTGCTGTAGCTAATGCAGAAACACAGCTCAGTGTGCAAAAACGCGACTTAAAAGTTAAAGAAGTACGTGTCGATGCAGGACCTGTTATGAAGCGCGCTAAGCCGAAAAATCGTGGTGGAAGTGCCCCTGTAATGAAACGCACTAGTCACTTTACGATTGTAGTCGCAGCACAATAACTCAAGTAGGAGAGATAATGGGACAGAAGACTTCCCCAACAGGATTTAGGTTAATCGTCAACAAAAGATGGAAATCTGTTTGGTACGCTAACAAGCAAGAGTTTGGAAATTTGCTGGGTGAAGACCAAGTGATTCGTAAATACTTAATGACGAAGCCGTGCTGCTCTGGGACATCCCTGCTAACAATCAAGCGAATGAGTGGTAAGATTGAAGTGACCATTCATACAGCACGTCCCGGACTTGTGATCGGGAAAAAAGGCGCGGAAATTGATGTTCTTAAGCAAGAGTTAAAAAAACTCACAGGAAAAGACATTTGGATCGAAGTTGAAGAAATCAAACGTCCAGATTTGGATGCGAAGCTCGTTGCAGAGGGCATTGCCAAGCAACTAGAGCGCAGAATGCCTTTTAGACGCGTGATGAAAAAAACAATGCAATCGACGATGGACGCAGGCGCTTTAGGAATTAAAGTCCAGATTTCAGGACGAATTGGCGGTGCAGAAATCGCTCGAACAGAGTGGTATAAAGAAGGAAGAATTCCCCTTCATACAATCCGAGCTGATATTGATTTTGCTATGGGTAGAGCTGAAACGACCTATGGGTCGATTGGTGTGAAGGTGTGGATTAATAAAGGTGAAGAAACATTAAATCGAGTTGTAGGAGGCTAAGTTTATGGCCTTAATGCCAGTACGAGTAAAATTTCGGAAAATGCAAAAGGGACAGCAGCGCGGATTGAGCAAAGCTGCCACTTTCATTGACTTTGGCGAATTTGGCATGCAAGCGCTTGAGCGTGGCCGTGTGACTAACCACCAAATTGAAGCGTGTCGTGTTGCTATTAATCGCTACTTCAATCGCCGTGGTAAAGTTTGGATTCGCATTTTTCCTGACAAGTCGGTCTCGAAAAAGCCTGCAGAAACCCGTATGGGTAAAGGGAAAGGAGCTCCAGATCATTGGGTGGCTGTTGTGCGCCCTGGAAGAGTGATGTTTGAAGTAGCTGGAGTCCCTCGTGAGATGGCGCAAAATGCTCTCAGAAGAGCGGCCGCTAAGTTGGGAATTAAAACGCGCTTTGTAGAGCGAGTAGAACGAGTCTAGAAGGATATAAGATGGCAAAAGCTAGCGAAATTAAAGATCAATCAGTAGATGAGTTGAAGGCAATGTTTCATGACTTGTCTAAGGAAATTTATCAGCTCAAAAACGAGATTAAATTGACAAAGAAGGCTGAGAAACCGCATTTAGTGCGTGCGAAGAAGCGGGATCGTGCTCGTGTCTTAACATTTCTCCGCCAAAAAGGCGTGTCAGTTACAAATTGAGGATTTATGGAAAATAAAGAACGTGGAACACGAAAAATAAGAGAAGGTGTTGTTGTCTCAAATAAAATGCAGAAGACAGTGACTGTTCACGTGGATAGAACTTTTAGACACCCTCAGTTTGAAAAAGTCATCACTCGTGGAAAGAAATACTATGCGCATTCTGAATTGGAAAACCTTCAAGTCGGTCAGCGCGTACGCATTGAAGAGACGCGGCCGATTTCGAAATTAAAAAGATGGCGTGTACTAGAAATCGTTACATAAGGATACCGGAAAGTCATGATCCAGCAAGAATCAGAATTAGAAGTTGCAGATAACACCGGCGCAAAGAGAGTGAAGTGCTTTAAAGTCCTTAAGGGCTCAAAGCGGCGTTATGCGGGTGTCGGCGATGTGATCGTCTGCTCTGTTAAAGATGCAGACTCAAAGGGAAGTGTCAAAAAAGGCGAAGTGGTAAAAGCTGTCATTGTTCGCACAAAAAGTTACGTGCGCAGACCAGATGGTTCGCTGCTACGTTTCTATGATAATAGTTGTGTATTGATCGATGATAAAGACAATCCACGTGGGTCTCGTATTTTTGGTCCTGTTGCTCGCGAAGTGCGCGAAAGTGGCTTTGTAAAGATTAGTTCATTGGCACCAGAAGTTATTTAGGAGCTTATCAATATATGAGTAGATGGATAAAAAAAGGTGACAAAGTTGTCGTTATCGCTGGTAACGATAAAGGAAAAACGGGCGATGTGATTTCTAGAAGCGAAGAGCGTATCCTCATTCAAGGAGTTAATATTCGCAAAAAGCATGCAAAACGTAAAACGAAAGCTCCTGGAGCCGAAATTATTGAAATGGAAGTTCCTGTACACATTTCTAACGTGGCGCTTTGCAATGCTGATGGAAAAGCAGTAAAAGTAAAAGTCCGACAAAGTAAGACAGGGGTAAAAGAACTGTTTTATCGTGAAGGCGATAAAGAAGTTAGTTTACGGCAATTGAGCAAAAATTCCTAAAGAAGATTTAAGGCGATGTCAAGATTACACAAAAAATATAAAGAAGTGGTTGTCAAAGGGCTGCAAGAGACGTTCCAGTATCCCAATCCGATGTTGATTCCAGCTTTAAAAAAGATTGTTATCAGCATGGGTGCTGCAGAAGCCACTAAAGATAAAAACGCAATTCAAGATCTATTGAAAGAGATGGCGTTGTTGTCAGGTCAAAAAGCAATTTTGACACGCGCTAAAAAGTCTGTAGCGAATTTTAAGCTTCGTGAAGGTCAATCCATTGGTGTCAAAGTTACTCTCCGAAAAAAACGGATGTATGACTTTTTTGATCGCCTATGTAATATTGTTTCTCCACGTATTCGAGATTTTCGCGGGTTTCCTGTAAAAGGGGATGGCCAAGGAAATTACTCTTTAGGGATCGAAGAGCAGCAAATTTACCCTGAGATTAATCTTGATGATATCAAGAGGACACAGGGGATGAATGTTACTTTCGTTACGACCGCAAAAACTGATAAGGAGTGCTTTGAGCTATTAAAGCAACTTGGGCTCCCATTTAAGGACGAAGAATAATAGGTTAGGGAGAGCAACGTATGACAATTTTTGATCCTGTAGCAGATCTTTTAACAAGAATTCGCAATGCGAAGGAAGCTAGGCACCGTTTTGTTGATTTCGCTCCAAGCAAAATCAAGATGGAAATCGTGCGCGTGTTACAAGAGCGAGGTTTCATTGATAAATTTTTAGTCGATGAAAAACAACGAAGAGCCCGTCTCTTTTTAAAATATGCAGAAGGTCGTGACTCGGTAATAAAAGGCTTAAAGCGAGTTTCTTCCCCTTCCATTCGGAAATATATTGGATATAAGAAAATTCCTAAAATTCATGGTGGATTAGGGATTGCGATTATTTCAACTCCTAGTGGAATTCTTGACGGTGAAACCGCCCGCCAAATGAAAGTCGGTGGTGAATTATTGTGCTTAGTTTGGTAGTAAAAAAGAGGTAATGACATGTCACGACTTGGAAAAAGCCCCGTACCGAAGCCTGATAAAGTCGAAGTCAAAATCGCAGACGGTTTGATTCATGTAAAAGGCCCAAAAGGAGCTCTTACAACACCAGTCATTGATGGAATTTCGGTTCAATTTGATGGAGATAAGCTCTTTGTGATTAAAGATGAATCTAAAGAAATGCCAAAGGCGTCTCATGGACTGTACCGTGCATTAATCAACAATATGATTATTGGTGTCACAGTTGGCTTCGAAAAGAAACTTTCATTGATTGGTGTCGGTTACAGGGCAGCAGTTCAAGGTGCTAAATTGGACTTGCAGTTAGGTTATTCTCATCCAACACACTTGCCGATTCCTAAAGATCTAACTGTAACAGTTGATAAAAGTGTTTTGATTGTAATCAAAGGCATTGATAAACATCTCGTAGGTCAATTTGCTGCAGCAGTGCGAGCGATGAAACCCCCAGAACCTTATAAAGGAAAGGGGATTCGCTATGAGAATGAATTTGTACGTAAGAAGGCTGGTAAGGCAGCTAAAGGCAAAACGGCTTAAAGGTGATTTATGAATAATGAAATTCAAAAACGTAATGTTCGTCGTAAACGAAGAGTCATGCGCGTCAGAAAAGCTGTTAGAGGCAGCGCGCTTAAGCCACGTCTTTGTGTCACAAAGACAAATATGCATATTTCTGCACAGCTCATCGATGATGATGCTGGATTAACCCTTGCAAGTGCCGGAACAATGACAAAAGCGTTTCGATCAACTGCTCATAATCGCAAAAGCAAAGAATCTGCTCGTCAAGTAGGGAAGACAATTGCTGAACTTGCAAAATCAAAAAATATTGAATGTGCAGTTTTTGATCGTGGTCACCATAAATATCATGGAATTCTTGCTGAATTAGCTGATGGTGCCCGTGAATCAGGATTAAAATTTTAGTCGGAAAATCGAAGGATATTCACATGACAAAACAAGACGCTAAGCGACGCGCAGAAGACTTTGGGACTGAGTTTCAAGACAAAGTTCTTTTTATTAATCGATGCTCCAAAGTTGTCAAAGGGGGACGTAAATTCAGCTTTTCTGCTTTGGTCGTCATTGGTGATGGTCAAGGAAGAATTGGTTTTGGTTTTGCAAAGGCTAATGAGGTTTCTGATGCGATCCGCAAAGGAACTGAAGCTGCACGAAAAAACGTTCTAGCCTTCGAAATGGAAGGAACAACAATTCCTCATGAAGTGATTGTAGAATGGGATGGGGCTCGCGTCTTGCTTAAGCCGGCTCCTGTTGGAACTGGTGTTATCGCTGGTTCAAAAATGCGTTCTGTTTTGGAATTGGGAGGAGTTAAGGATGTTGTCGCTAAAAGTCTCGGGTGCAGCAATCCCTTGAACCAAGTTCGTGCAACGATCAAAGCGTTGTCAAGCTTGCGCAATCGTAAAAAAGCATTTGAAATGAGAGGGATCGCACTATGATTACGTTATCTACACTGAAAAATACAAGTCGACCCAAAAAGAATGTGAAGCGTTTAGGGCGCGGTATGGGTTCCAAAAAAGGGAAAACATGCGGTAAGGGTAACAAGGGTGATAAAGCAAGACAAGGCTATAAGACACGGCCTGGATATGAAGGGGGACAACTTCCTTTATACCGTAAGAGTCCATGTCGCGGATTTACGAATGGAATGTTCCGTTCTGATGTTTTTGCAATTAACCTGTGCCGCTTAGAGGAACTTTTTAACGACGGTGATGTTGTTAACTTGAAGGTCTTACAAGAAAAAGGGATCGCTCCGCGACGTTCGCTTGGTGGTTTAAAGATTCTTTCTCAAGGTGAGATTTCAAAAAAGATCATCATTGAAGCAACTTCCTATTCAGAAGCGGCTCAAGAAAAGTTAAAAAGCGCTGGCATTAAGTTTACACTTGTTGGATCTGTAAAAGAATAGATTGTTGTAACGGGACCGAAACCTCACGAGCGAGAAACCGATGATTGAAGGGCTGAAACGCATTTTTAGCATTCCTGAGCTAAAGGCCAAAGTGCTTTTTACGTTGATGATGCTTGTTGTATGTCGCGTAGGCGCATATATACCGGTTCCTGGAATTAACGGAGAGACAGTTGCGGAGCTTTTTCGCTCTGCTACTGGCGGTGGACAGAACTTATTTCAGCTCATGGATGTCTTCTCTGGTGGAGCTTTTGCTCAAATGACAATTATTGCACTCGGTGTGATGCCTTATATTTCGGCATCGATCATCATGCAAGTTGTGATGGCAGTGGTTCCTTCTTTGCAAAGGGAAATTCGTGAAAATGCGGATGCTGGAAGACGTAAATTGGGAAGATATACGCGAATGGCCACGATGGCTTTGGCGTTGTTCCAAGCAGGGCTTTTTGCAAAATATGCTATTCAGTTAAATGCGAGTAGTCCTGGGATCATTGTCAATCAGATCATCGATGTGCAAGCTTTTGGTGTGCCGTGGTTTTTTTATTTGATTGTCATGGCGACGATGTCAGCGGGCACTTTATTGCTCATGTGGATTGGAGAGCAAATTACTGAGAAAGGGATTGGCAACGGAATCAGTCTGATTATTACGGTTGGGATTTTGTGTTCGTTGCCGACAACATTTGGTTCTGTGATCCGTCAGTTAAATCTCGATTCGCAAGAGCCTGGGCAACTCAGTTTTTCTTCGCTAGTTGTCTTGTCAGGGGTCTTTGTGCTGATTATTGTGGGGACAATTTTAATCATCCAGGGACAACGAAAAATCCCACTCCAATATGCAAGGCGCGTTGTTGGTAGGCAGGAGTCTCAAGGTGGAAGTGCATTTATCCCATTGAAGATTAATTATGCCGGGGTGATTCCAGTGATTTTTGCCTCTGCGTTTTTAATGTTCCCTGCTACGATTGGGCAGTTTATTGGACGAGGAAATTGGATTGGTCAGGTTGCCAATTGGATTTCACCTGGAACAGGCGGCTATATGGTCGTTTACGTGATGTTAATTATTGGGTTTACTTATTTTTGGACATCAACCCAGTTTCATCCAGAGCAGATTGCTTCAGATATGAAGAAAAATGGGGCCTTTATTCCTGGGATACGACAAGGAAGGCCAACACAAGACTATCTTGAGTCGACCATGAATCGGATTACGTTTGTTGGAGCAGTATTTTTAGCGTTAATCGCCATTTTGCCTAATGTCGTTGGAAGAGTGTTGAGCGTAGATTCAAATATAACTTATTTTTTTGGAGGGACCTCTCTCTTGATTTTAGTGGGAGTGGTTTTAGATACCTCTAAGCAAATTGAGTCTCATCTCATGATGAAACGGTATGAAGGGTTTATGAAGCGTGGACGCTCAAAGGTGAGATAGAAATATTTAGTTGTCAGAGTGGTCTGTTTAAAGTTTTATTAAGTGCTTATGACTTGTAAAAATACTAAACAGATGATATGCTGTACGATGTTAAAATTTGTTGATTTATACAAGAGTTAACGAAAACGAGGAAAGAGCGCATGCCTAGAGTGATTGGGATAGATATCCCCGATAAGAAGAGATTGGAAATCAGTCTCATGTATATCTATGGAATTGGTCGTAAGGTCTCTAATGAGGTCATTACACGCCTTGGCTTAGATCCAAACATGAAGGCGATGAATTTAAGTGAAGACGACATTGCGCGCATTAACGGTCTCCTGCAGTCTGAGTACGTTGTTGAAGGGGATTTGCGTCGTCAAACACAAAACAATATTAAACGGCTCATCAGCATCCATTGCTACCGTGGGATGAGACATCGTTTAGGATTACCTGTAAGAGGGCAGCGCACACGCACAAATGCACGTACGCGCAAAGGTAAGAGAAAGACCGTTGCTAATAAGAAGAAATAAAGGAGAGTGAACCTTGGCTAAACAGGATCCTCAAAAAGGAGCAGTCGCTGCAAAGAAGAACGCGATTGCTAAAACTCGTAAAAAAACAGCGCGTCATGTGCCCAGTGGGATTGCACATGTCACAGCAACGTTTAACAATACGATTGTTGCAATTACAGATTTAACAGGAAATGTGATTTCTTGGGCGTCTGCCGGTAAAGTAGGTTTTGCGGGTTCTCGCAAATCTTCAGCTTATGCTGCTACGGTAGCTGCGCAAGATGCTGCTAAAGTTGCTGTTGGAAATGGAATGAAAGAGGTTGAAGTGAATCTTTCTGGACCTGGTGCAGGAAGAGAGTCCGCCGTGCGTGGGTTACAAAGTGCTGGACTTCTTATTACCATTATTCGAGATAAGACTCCTGTGCCTCACAATGGTTGTAGAGCGCGTAAGCGTCGCAGAGTCTAAGTCATAAGAACATGAAATAGTTAATTTGCAGGAGATCTGTCATGGCCGTAAAGTATGGTAAGTTTGAGTTACCGAGCAAAATCAAAATTGATGAAGGGTCGCGTAAACTCAATTACACTCGCTTCATCGCGGAAGCATTTGAACGCGGTTTCGGGCACACTGTTGGAAACCTACTGCGTCGCATTATGCTAAGCTCTTTGGAAGCGCCGGCGATTGTGTCTGTGCGTATTGAGGGAGTTCCCCATGAGTACATGGCTATAGATGGGATCATCGAAGATATGACGCACATCGTTCTTAATCTTAAAAACGCGCTTCTTAGAAAGTTGCCTACTGATGATGTGATTGGTTCGCGCGAGCCAAAGATGTTATCTCAAATGCTTGATGTCACGCAAGATATGCTTGATAAGAACAATGGACATTATCTTGTTACGTTAAAGGATCTCATTGGGAATACTGATTTTGACCTTGTTAATCCAGAGTTGCCAATCTTTACGGTTACAAAGCCGATGATGCGAAAGGTCGATTTTAAGGTTGCGATCGGACGTGGATATGTTCCTTCAGAGCGCCACGCGTTTGACAAAGTTGTCGATGAGATTGTCATCGATTCAGCTTTTTCTCCTGTTCGTATGGTCAACTACTTTGTAGAAAACACACGTGTTGGACAAGACACGGATTTTGACCGTTTGATTCTGGATGTGACAACTGATGGACGTGTTTCACCAGAAGAAGCGCTTGCTTTTGCAACGCAAATCAGCATTTTGCATATGCAAGTGTTTGATCAATTGAAACTGATGAGTTTGACATTCGATCATGGTGAAGTTGAACTGAACACTGATCGCGATGCGCTCATGGCTAAGCTTGTCTTGAAGATCAACGAGATTGAGCTGTCTGTCAGATCGACAAATTGCTTAGCTGGAGCAAACATTGACACGATTGCAGAACTCGTCGTGATGCCTGAATCTGAAATGCTTAAATTCAGAAATTTTGGCAAGAAATCACTAAATGAAATTAAATCAAAACTTGAAGAGATGGGACTGTCCCTCGGGATGGACTTGGCTAAGTTCGGAATCACCCGAGATAACGTCAGACAAGTCATTCAAGAATATCTTATCGAAAAAGCAGGAAATCAAGTATGAGACACGGAAAGGATACATTTAAGATCGGCCGTACAGCCTCTCATCGACGTTGTTTAATTGCTAACATGCTCAAGTCTCTAATTGAGCATGAGCGAATTGAAACAACTGTTCGTAAGGCTAAAGAGCTGCGTCGTCACGCTGATCAGATGATCACTTTGGCAAAGAAGAATACTCTCTCTAGCCGCAGAAAAGCGATTGCTGAGATGATGATTGTATTTAATGCCTTAAGTACAAAAGAAGCGCGTGCGGCTAAAGCTGGTGATACGAGCGCATATAATGGCGACCGTAAAGTCATGAGTAAGCTTTTTGGTGATTTGGCTCAGCGTTTTTCTACACGCAATGGCGGTTATACTCGTATCATCAAGAAGGAAAATCGAATTGGCGATAACGCTCAGAGCTGTTTTATCGAATTTCTTCCTCAGTAATTCATTGGTAACAAAACCCATTTGGCACCTGTTCGTATAGGAGCTATTTGGGTTTTTTCTTTACCTTCTCTCTTTTTTCGTATACTCTTTCAAAGCGTTTCCCCAAACAAATTTAGGAGTGTATCATGCCCATAAAGATTGCGATTAATGGATTTGGTCGAATTGGACGGCTAGTGTTTCGAATTGTTCATGAACATTTTCCTGAAATCGAAGTTGTCGCGATTAATGACTTAGTGCCCCCTGATAATTTGGCCTATTTGCTAAAATACGATTCGGTGCATGGCAGGCTTCCCTTTCCCATTCACGCAGAGCTCGATCACATTATCACTGATGGCAAAAAAGCACAGGTCTTTTCAGAGCGCGATCCTACCAAGCTCCCTTGGAAGCAACTGAATGTAGATTTTGTGATCGAGTCGACTGGGATTTTCACTCATCCTGATGATGCAAAAAAACACCTTGATGCAGGTGCAAAACGCGTTCTTATCACTGCTCCTGGAAAAGGGGATGTCCCTACATTTGTTATGGGTGTGAACGAAAAGAACTATGATCCAAAAAAAGACTTTATTGTTTCTAATGCATCTTGTACAACAAATTGTTTAGCTCCATTGACAAAAATTCTTTTAGATCATTTTGGGATTGAAGAGGGGTTGATGACAACTGTTCATGCGGTAACAGCGGTTCAGCCCAGTGTCGATGGCCCTTCTAAAAAGGACTGGAGAGGGGGTAGAGCGTCTGGCTGTAATATTATCCCCTCATCTACAGGGGCTGCCAAAGCAGTTGCGTTGTGCCTTCCTGCGGTTAAGGGGAAATTAACTGGGATGGCATTCCGCGTGCCGACGACAGATGTTTCTGTGGTCGATCTAACGGTCCGCCTCAGTAAAGACACTTCATATGAAGAAATTTGTGCCGTGATTAAAAAAGAATCTGAGTGGTCAATGAAGGGGATTGTGGAATATTGTGAGGATCAGTGTGTCTCTTCCGACTTCATTGGGCATACTGCCTCCTGTATTTTTGATCGGGGAGCTGGAATTGCGTTGAATAGTCGTTTTTATAAATTGGTCGCCTGGTATGATAATGAGCTAGGGTATGCCCACCGCGTTGTCGACCTTGTACGTTACATGGCTGCCCAAGAAGTTTAAAAAAAATTAATTGTCTGCTGTTCCGCTCTTTCGATCGAAGTATTGATTTTATGATGGGTGTGAACGGCGACTTTTTAGATGAACACAAAAACAATGGAACAATCACGTGAATTTTACTCGAGAGCCTATCATAGAAACGATCATCTCGCCTCGAGATGGTTTTAAACTTCTCGTCCGCAACAGTAAAGGCGGCGGATCGGAGGAGTATTTTGTCGATGCTTTAGAAGTGGTCTCATTTGGACATGCTTTCTTTTTTCGTTCGCTTGAACGCCCGAAATCCTTTTTAGCGCCTGTGAGCGATTATGAAGTGCTCGAAGTTAAGGAGACTCGAGTGGCGCTTAAGAATGTCTCCCATGAGCGCAGCATTAAGATTGGAGGTGGGCGCGAAACACCTCCGCCACGTCAACAACAGCGCGAGCCTGTAGCTGAAAAAGAAACGGAAGAGGCTGAAGTATCAGCTACGGAAGAGACAGTTCATGCAGAGGCTCCTGCAGAGGGGCACCAGCGCATGGATAAACGACGGGACCGCCGTCGCCATCGTAGACGCCGTCCGTCTGACGAGCAAGAGTGGTCTGAGCGCAAATCGACACAATCTGAATCTTCCACAGACACTGAAACGTCTCGGCAGGGATCCGCCGTTGAAGGAGGTGGAGCCAATGAAGAAACGAAAGTTTCTTCATCGATGTTCACCCACTTACTTCCCCCTCCCCTCACACTCATCTCAGAAACCATCAGCCGTTACAAGGGTAAAGAGTTTTCTATCGGCGCTCCTGGGCAAAAACAATCTGAAGAGGTAGCTCCCGAATCTCCTCAAGGGGATGAACCTTCAGCTCAAGAGCCGAAGTCAGAACCCGCGCCACAGCCGAGAAAAGAAGATGACTCTGATTCTGCTGAGTCGACACCGTTGCATCGAGTTATTGTAGATTCTGCGCAGGTGGAGTCTTCATCCTTCTCATCAACTCACTTCTCGCCGTTGGGTGGGAATTTTGGGTTTGATCCTTATCTTTAAGTGATTGGCTTTTTGCTATGCGTGCAGTGCTTGTGCGCATAGCAAAAAAATCCCCTTGAATCTTAAGCGCTTTTCCGTTTAACATCGTGCATCTCAATCTCCTCCTGCTCGGATGGTGAAATGGTAGACACTGGAGACTTAAAATCTCCTCCCCGCAAGGGGGTGCTGGTTCGAGTCCAGTTCCGAGCATCATTTAGTATGAATGGGTTATGAAGATTCATAACCTCCTGACAATTGAGACGAATTGTGTGCTGGGCCACTAGTGGGCCAGTGCGAAAAAATCAGGGGGTTATTTTTTTATGGCAGTTATTCAAAAAAGAACGCATTTATCCGGCAAGACAACCTATCGCGCACGCATTCGTTTGAAAGGATTTCCCGATTTATCGGAATCATTTCCGACAAGACGAGAGGCAAAAGAATGGGTCTCAGTGCAAATTTCACGGCCACGCAGAATCTGATAAATATCATAGGCTTCAATGATTCCAAAAGTGAAAGCTGCAGCGCTAGCTATGTTTTTAACCTGTTAAAACCCCTTCTTTAATAACAGGCTGGTTCAAAAATCGGACGGCTGTTTCCAACCCATTTTTAATAGCGGTTGTTGCCATGATCATGTCTCCAAGTCGTTAGAAGGGTTAGGTGGTAAGAGGCCAGAATCTTGTCTCTCTAAGAGCAGTTTCGGCTTGGCCTTTTTTAAACGTTTTTCAACATTTTTAATAGGTTCGGCTGGTGGGATATTCTCAGGCATTGTAACACCAATTTTAGCAATAGCTGCTCGGACTTCTCTTCCCACCATTTCATGAGTCTCCATGGCATCTCTTTGATTCTTGATTTTTTCCAACTTGAGTTTCTCACGTGTATGAGTCATCCGGAATTGGTTGGCAGCAAGTTCAGTCGTATTCATGCGATCCATGAGTTGTTCTTTAGGATCAATGCCTTTGCGGGCTTTGATTGCATCGACTCCTAATCCTCCATAGAGCCCCTTGTATCCAGCGTCGTGAAAAACGCCGAACATTTTATTCTGAACGCCTGCCTCTCGAGCAGCTCCAGAGAGAGCTTTGAATTCAACGGAGGCCTGTTTCCTCAGCTCTAACCGCTCGAGATCGGCAGCATTTTCCTCTGAAAGCTCTTGTTTTCGAGTTTGAATAGCAAAGTATTTTTGAGCCTGCGCAATTTCAGGTTTTCTGGGGTCTCCATTTTGGGCGATGAGGTAGCAGGCGAATCGAGAGAGATGCCAGTCCTTCACTTTTCTATCCGTTTGACTTCCGATTTGGACCATTTTGTCGGTGCCGACAAAATGGTTTTCAGGGTTATTTCCAGACTGTTTGCAAGAATCAATAGCCTTTTTAATCGTGGTTTCAAATTTTCTCCATTCTGAATAGCCAAGACAGCTCTGAAGATCACGAGCACTCCAATACTCTATTCCGTGTGGGTTGAGTTTTTTAAGTGATTCAAAAGATAAGTTAGGGGAGACAGGGTGCTTATTACTTGAGTTTTCCATTTGGAACTTCCAGATAAGGGATTTTTAGAAGGACAAGCATAGACCAGCCCAAAATATTTCTCAACCCCGCAAGGGGGTGCTGGTTTGAGTCCAGTTCCGAGCATGCCAAACCGTAAGAAGGTGAGCCCTTGCAGAAAGGGCTTAAGTTACTTTCTTTCTTAAAGGGGCCCAAGTCTTATGGGGCCCCTTTATTATTTGTGTTCCAATTCTGGGCCAGTACATTGCATGATTCTGGGACATTTGCCGTGATTTATGGTGATTTTATTTTTCGTGTTATGGCATTATTCCCTACAGGACGTCAGGTCATATGATGTGAAGTGACGAATGAGATTCCGACTTAAAATCTCCTCCCCGCAAGGGGGTGCTGGTTCGAGTCCAGTTCCGAGCAT
>CAYWSY010000012.1:0-30433 GCA_964461105.1 uncultured bacterium | reverse complement strand
ATGGCCTCGTGTCCACCATTTAAACGAGCTGATGTGAGATAGGTTCCAATTTCACCTGTGAATGTGGTCCAAGCTGCTTTAGCCTGATCCATCTTGCCTGCCTTCATAGCGGTAACGAATTTCTCGTAATGCGTCGCAGGCTTTCCGTAGATCGTGTGGCAAGGATCTGTAGGTGGCAGTTTGGATGCATTTTGTTGGTAATTTGCAAACCCTTTGTGCCAGCAGGTCACAACTTCGACTTCATCTTGATAGTTGAAATAAGTGCTCAGACTGATAGGTAATTTGCTCGGATTTTTTCCAGATAGGATGTCGTGTCTAAAGCTCTGGACCTCGTGCATCCATTCGTGACCTGTATAGCAGATGCTCGACTTGCCCTGGTTGACTTCTACCATAATATTTGCTGAGAACTGTTTTAATTGAGGATCTGTCAATTCAATTGGGCCCCAACCTCCACCTATACCGGCTTGTTTTAATTCTGTGTTATTGCTAACAGTGAAGATGGCAACGCGGTTGTGTGGCTGTTGGGCTTCGATGAGTTTTGTCAGTGCAGGCCAATTTGTTTCAATGTCGGTCATTATCGATTGGTATTTCTTAAGACTCTCTTTGGTTCCAAAGACGTTACCTCCTAAGGAATGTGTGAACGTCTCTATGCTATTTTCATATAATATTTCAAGGGGAGTGGCCAATCGTTGTGGACCTTGCGCAATAGAGTCGAGATAGCGGCCAAATGCTGATAACATCAAGCTGGTGTTTAATGCACTCCCAAACGGGGTCATGGGCGCACTATGATCCAACGATGTGCTTGGAGTAGAAGTGCTCGGAGAGTTATAACTTGCTCGGCTAAAGGTCATTTTTTCCTCTTATTGCAAATAATTTCGAAATAGAATCTCATTTTGTTTGATATTTTGCAACTAATATATCTTTGTTGTTGGCGTTTTTTATAAATGTCCGCTTTCGTGAAATAGAAATGTGCTTTCCATGTTAATAAAAAGTTTATTGCCAATGAGGTGATAGTGACCGCCTTGTTCGCGATGGGTGGATTGAAAAGCGGATGTGAAGTTCTTTGGTTAAAAATAATATTAACGCATTAGCGCGGATTTATAATCAGGGAATGAGCGAGTAGATAGAGCGGTCGCTTAAATAAGGTCATTGGAATTTTTGCGAATTTTGTTTTGGTAAATCGGTAAACAAAATAAACTACTTGTCATAATCAGGAGGTCTTTATGCCGATTAAACCTATTCATGCTTCTTCTGCAGCGCTTCCAAGTGCGCCGGTTTCTTTTACGACAGATCCCCTCGCTTGGGTGGGGAACATGATCAAACAGATTGGTTCTTGCTCGTTTATCGGAAAGCTTGCGGCCGATTGTTTCTCAGAAAAAGGGCGTTTTACCTTAATTCAGTATTCTTTGATTGGTGCTACCGGCCTTGGAGTGGTTGGTAGTGTTGTGATGTTAATTTCAGGCTTGCCTGCGGTGGCGGCTCTTACGGCAGCTCTTTCTGTTGCTACGGGAACGGGCGCATGGATGGCTTTTCAAGCAGCAGATCAGTGGGCTTTGACCCAGTCGATCGATGAGATCAAGAAACAAGCTGATGTGTATGTTAAACAAAATAAGAAATATCAGAAGGAAAATAGGGCGCATCATCAAGAAAACAAGGCTCAGCGACGAGAAAATCATCGATTAAAGAGTGAGGTTTCGCGAGCTGCACAAAATAATCAGGCGCAGGAAAGACAGATTGAGGCGCTGACGGAAGAAGTTACTCAACATCGGGAAAATAATGCTGAACAAGCAGAGCAGATTGTGCAATTGGGGGATGAGGTTGGTGTGCACAAGCGGAATAATGAGACGCAGCTAAGCCAAATTGCACAGCTTGGAGAGAATTTGGAGCTAGCTGAGCGCCACCGGCAGCAATTGGGTGTGCGTAATCAGGAACTTGTGACTCAGATTGGGCTTTTAAGCGGGCTTGCTGAGGAGTTCCGTGGGGAGATTGGTTCGATGAAAGCGGGAACAAAGGCGCAAAAGGCTGCTATCCGGGCGAAAACAGCTGAGTTAGCGCAGCAAATTACAGCGATGGATTCTCTTCTGCAGCAGCATCGAGGTGGCTTGGGAGAGAATCTGTCTGAGCTCAAAGGGCTTATTGATCGAGCATCCGCTGCGCGCCTCTCAGAGCAGGGGACTGTGCTTGAGAGTATTCGATCAGCAGAGCAGCATCTTAATGGAATTCGAGAACAAGAGAGGGCTCTCTTGGGACAGGTTTCTGAGATGGAAGGGCAATTAAGGGCTTCTCGTGAGGAATTGGAAAGGCTCAAAGGGGAGCATCAGCAAATTATAGAGGAGCATCGCCAGTTAAATGCTGAGCAGAGAACAAGCACTCAGAATTTAACTGAGCTTGCGGCCAATTTGACGGGAGTAGCAGGTGCTGGGGGGTATTCAATCCCTGGAGTTTGCGGTTTCCAAGCTGCTACCAATTTTGCAATGACTTAACTTTCAATTCAAAACCAGGTGCTGACACTGCCTGGTTTCTTTTCTTATTTGATGTAAATTAAAATTTATTTTAGCTTTCGAGGTATGAAGACTTTTTTTCTATATCTATTCGCATGCCTGTGTGTTTGCTTCAATTCGCTATCTGCGCTCCCTCCGCCTGTTCCCTCTGCCGGGGTTATTGAAAGGGAGCTGGAAAAGGAGTATGAATCTAAGCCCCTGGAATTAGAAAAACAGATCCCCTCCATTCAGATCGATATCCCCGAAGAGCGGCTTAAAATGCCGGAGGGAAAGAAGGTTCTGATTAAGAAGATTTCATTTAAGGGGAATGAATCAGTTTCAGACAAAGAACTGCAGCGCTGGGTTAAGGGGTATGTTGACAAGGAGCTCTCTCTTGATGACATTTACTCGCTCTGTGCGTTGATTGATCATCACTATGCTAAGAAGGGTTTCTTTTTAGCTCGGGCTTATCCGCCTCCACAGGCAATCGAAGATGGCTCGCTTCTGATCGAGGTGATTGAGGGGAAGCTGGGGCAAATTCAGATCGTTGGAAATAAACACTACTCGCAATCTTTTATTTTGAGTTACTTCTCTTCTCTTCAGGGAAAGACGCTGTGTTATGATCAGTTTTTGCGCGCGCTGATGCTGTTAAATGAGAACAGCGATTTAATGGCGGGTGTGGTGTTTGAAAAGGGGAAAGAGTTTGGGTATGCAGATTTAATTATCCGCGTAGAAGATAAGCGTCCTATGCACTTATACCTCAATGGAAACAACTATGGTCGTGATTTAACGACAAATGTCCGCGCGGGGGGCAGGTTTGATTGGGGAAATGTGGCTGCGGAAGGCGACACGCTTTCGATTGCAGAGGTTGTAGGGTTTCCGGTGAACGCTCTGTATTTCACCGATGTTCAATACAAAATTCCGCTTAATAGTCATGGCTTGTCGATGCAGGTGGAATACTTGTTTTCTAAATTTAAGATTGAAGAATTGACTAGCTTACATTTGCGCGGGGAATCGAATATTGGCACATTGAAGTTTAATCAGGCGCTAACGCGGACGCGGGCGCTTAGTGTCGATGTCTTCTCTTACTTTGATTACAAGCAGATTGAAAACTATGTACTGGGTCACCTGACGTCATTTGATAAGCTGCGTGTGCTTACAGTTGGTACGCTGATTGATCATTTTAATCCTTCTCAAGGGCGCGATTATCTCAATATCCGGTTTGCGGCGGGAATTCCTAATTTATTGGGGGGCTTAGCCCCTGTCAGTGATCGCAGCTCACGCAAAGGGGGCGGTGGGAGATTTTTTATCTTAAATGCAGATTACGATCGGTTGCAGAGATTGCCGAAAGATTTTTATCTGTATGTGCATGCGTCTGGGCAATTGAGTCCAAGTAAGTTAACGCTGCCGGAGCAGATTTATATTGGAGGGAGCGATACGGTTCGGGGGTTTCCTCTGGCGGTAGCTCTTGGCGATAGCGGGTATTATTTCAATATTGATTTTCGGATCCCGCCTCCGTTTCTTGCAGATAAACAAGTCTTTCATTTTAACAAAAAGTGGAAGGAAGTGGTGCAGTTTAATGCGTTCTTAGACCATGGAGGGGTGTTTTTGCACTCAGAACAAAATACCTTTTTGTGGGGATCTGGTGTGGGGATCCGTGTCTATGGTCCTTATACCTTGACACTGAGTGTGGATGTGGGATTTGCATTAAATCATAGGCATTTAACGAATAGTGCGTTTACTTATATTAAATTAACGGCTCAGCCGTTTTAATTGAATTAAATTGTTGTATTGTTTATTTGATGGTTAAAAAGGGTCGGTACAATTGTTTTGAAGGGTCATACAATTCCTAAGTGGGTTTATCTTCTTCCCTGGATCTTGGGAACGGTCCCTCTATGTGCTCTGCCGGAGTTAAGTGACATTGCGGCAGGCCAAGCGGAATGTCTCCAGGTAGATTCGCGCACGCTATCGATTACAGCATCGGATCGCGCGATTTTGCATTTCTCCAATTTTCAGATTGCAGATGGGGAGCATGTTCAGTTTATCCAGCCTTCCCTTAAATCTTCTGTGCTATCTCGAGTAACGGGAAAAAATGAGAGTGAGATTTTTGGAAAGCTCTCAGCAAATGGGCGTGTCTTTCTTGTGAATCCCAATGGGATTGTATTTGGCCCGAACGCTATTGTCAATACGGGCTCTTTTCTTGCCTCAACGCTCAATATTCGGGATGAGGATTTCTTAAAAGACAATTACGTCTTTGCGCTTGAACCGGGTTCTGAAAAAGCCTCGATTATAAATCATGGTCTGATCTCGGCAAGCCCTGAGGGGTTTGTCGCATTGCTAGCTCCTTTCATTGAAAATAGGGGATCGATCCTTGCACGCGCGGGGCGTGTGGTTTTAGCGTCCGCAGAGAGGGTAACGCTCGATTTTGCGGGGGATGGGTTGATTCAGTTCACAGTGGATGGAGAGCTGAAACAAGCGCTGATTGAGAATTTCGGAGAGATTCAAGCGATTCAGGGCGCAGTTGATCTGTCGATGCGCACAGCACGGCATGCGATTAAAATGGTTGTGAATACAGATGGGATTACGCCTGCAAATGCGCTTGAAGAGGTCAATGGGGTAATCCATTTGCTTCATACGAGCAAGGTGAGCGCAGATCGGGTGCGTATTGAAGGAGCAACTCAGGTAGAAGTGAGTGGGGAGATCGATGCGTCTAGAGCTTATAAAGGAGAGCTGGGCGGTAGGGTGGAGGTGTTAGGGGATCACTTGCATCTTGCAGGTGCTAGGATCGATGCCTCAGGGGATGTGGGTGGCGGGAGTGTGCGGATTGGTGGGGAGTATCAGGGTAAAGGTAAGACGCCGACTGCAGAGAATACGGTAATGGATGCGCACTCTGTAATCGTTGCGGATGCTCTGTCTCAAGGCAACGGCGGTGAAGTAATTTTATGGGCGGATGAGACGACGTTATTTGATGGAACGGTTTATGCGCGAGGGGGTGCGAAAGGGGGAGATGGGGGTTTTGTTGAAACCTCTGGAAAGCTCGATCTTGGGATTGAAACGGGGTTTGTTGATACTTCAGCTCCTTTAGGTCAATTTGGTAACTGGCTGCTCGATCCTTCCTCGGTTATTATTGTTACTGGTGGATCGAGTACAGTGGCTCAATGTTCAGCGCCTAATTGCGCGAATGGGACTGCGCGAACAATTGCTCCTGCGACCATCGCTGCAGCAGCTTCCAATGTGGCGTTATGTGCCCAGAATGGTGCTGGAAGCTCGATTACGGTTACCAATGCGGTTACCATGACCAACGTGGGGGTTTCCCTGTCTTTGACAGCGGGCTCTACGAATGTTGGGCCGATTGCGCTTAATGCGAATATTACGACTCGAGGGGGAGCGATTAGTTTAGTTGGTGTGACAACGCTCGGGGCAAATGTGGTCTTGGATGCGACGAATGCAGGTGCGACTCCAGCCGGAGCTAATATTAGTTTTTCTTCAACAATTAATGGATCGGGAGCTCGGACACTGACGCTAAGAGGTGGAACGGCTGGAGTGGTATCCTTTGGAGGTGCTGTCGGAGGGGTCACTCCTCTTGTGAACTTGTCTTTTATAAGTGCAAGCTCTATCCAAATTGGAAGCAATATCGTTGTAACTGGAGCGAATCCTCTTTTATTTCCAAGCCCTGTTAGTTTGACGGGAACGAGTGCAATCACCTCTAACAATGCGAATGTTACATTTAGTTCTACTCTCAATGGAGCTCAAGCGCTCACAATTAATGGCGGGTCAGGGATCACGACCTTTACAGGGGCTGTCGGGGGAACAACCCCGCTCAATTCGTTAAGTGCAACGGCTGCAACGCTTGCTCAAAATTCGACTTCAAGAACAACAGGGGCGTTAAGTTACACGGGGTCCACTGCAATCAATGTGAATGGAAACATCACGACAAGTGGCGGGATCATTACGATGACAGGCCCAGTTGCCATTACGGGAGCCCTCACTTTTGATAGCACTAATGCTGGCGGAACTGCTGCTGGGGCAAATATCAGCTTTTCAAGCACTCTTAATGGGGCCACTTCGCTGACGCTACGTGCGGGAACGGGAGGGGTTGTTTCCTTTGGTGGCGCTGTTGGAAATACAACTCCTCTTACCAATCTGACCTTTACTAGTGCAAGCTCGGTTCAGGTTGGAGGCAATGTCACTGTAACTGGAGCGAATCCTCTTGTTTTTGGATTTCCTGTTAGTCTGACGGGCACAAGTACAATCACCTCTAATAATGCGAATGTCACCTTTAGCTCGACTCTGAATGGAGCTCAGGCTCTTACAGTCACCGGTGGAATCGGTACGACGACGTTTACGGGGGCTGTCGGGGGAACAACGCCGCTTAATTCATTGGGAGTGACGGCAGCGACAATAACGCAGAGTTCTTCAGTTAGAACGACAGGGGTCATCGGTTATACGGGAGTGACTGCCATTAATCTTGGCGGCAATCTGACTACAAGCGGATCTACGATCACCATGACAGGGCCTGTGAATCTAACAGGGACGGTTGTAGAAGATACAACAAACGCAGGAGCCTCACCTGCTGGAGCGAGTCTTTCATTCTCAAGTACCATCAACGGGGCAAATCCCCTTACCCTCAATGCAGGAACGGGCGGTTCAATTACCTTCACAGGGGCTGTCGGTGGCGTAACGCGGATTGGGGCACTGACAATTACAAACGCAACTCATGTGACAGCAAATGCGATCACGGCGGCATCGATTGCACAGAGTGCTGGATCGGGCACAACAACATTCAACGGCATATTAAATACCAACGGCGCGTCTGGAATTTCGATCTCTACGAATATTGTGAATATCAATGCGAACGTCACGACGACCAATTTGGGTGTGTTATCGGTGACACATTCAGGTTTGCTCACTGTTCCTTCTGGTGTGATCTTAACTCTCGATGGGGGTTTTAGTGATAATGGACCTGGTGCAACAAGTTTTGGCGGAACGATTGTCACAAATGGCAGAGATATCGTTTTTTCAGGGGCGCTGACACTGCCGAATTCGATTAGTTTGAGTACAGGCACCGGTATTGGAAATATTGCCTTTTTGAATACGGTCAATGGAACGGTTGCGGGAGCTCAAAACTTAAATCTGACGGCGGATGGCGGTAATATTACTTTTTCAAGCGCTGTGGGAGGAACCACTCGGCTTGGCTCTCTTCAGATTAACTCTGCAAATAATGTGACGGCAGCTTCTCTTACAGCCACAACAATAACCCAAGTTGCAGGGACGGGAACATCGACATTTAATGGTGCAATTAACCTGAATAATGCTTCGGGTTTTGTGATTACGGGGCATAATGTCTCTATTAATAATACGGTGACAACGACAAGCAGCGGTCCTGTGAGTGTGACGCTAGATGGAACGCTTGTGTTCGGATCTAGCGCAGCCATGACGTTAGATGGAGCGTTTTCTCAATTGGGTACAGGAACGGTTCAATCGGCAGGATCGATCACCACAACAAATGACACGATTCTCTTTACAGGAGCGGTGAGTTTAACGGGAGCTAATACATTAAATACAGGCGCAGGGATTGGGGATATTCAGTTCATGAGTACACTCAATGGACCAGGAGCGCTTAATTTAAGTGCGGGCACGGGGGCGATTTCGGTGGCAGGCTCCATTGGGTCTACAACGCGACTAGGAGCGCTTGCGATCACAAGCGGAGCTTCCCTATCTACAACTTCAGTGAGCGCTGTTTCGATTAATGAATCGGGAGTGACCGGGCTATCCACCTTTGCGGGAAATCTCAATACGAATGGAGCTGCCGGCGTGCAGCTTGTAGGAACTGCTTTTACGATCAATGGGAATTTAATAAGCACAAATGGCGGGCCCTTCACAGTCACGCATTCAGGGGCATTAAATCTGACGGCAGGGGCATCAACCTCTCTTTCTGGAGCATTTACGGAAAGTGGCGCTGGAACGCTTAATGTCTCAGGAACAGTTCTGACAATTAATGCAGGGATCTCCTTTGCAAACACGTTGAATCTCACTGGAGCGCTTAGCTTAAATTCATCTGCGGGGGTGGGATCGATTCTTTTATCGAATTCTGTGACGGGCGCTCAACCATTTAGTCTTTCGAGTGGAGCTGCGGATATCACCTTGAGCGGAGCTATTGGATCGCCAACGCCTGTGACTACAATGACTATCTCATCTGCAAACAATGTCTCCACACAGGCGATTTCGGCTGCATCGCTCTCTCAAGTTGCAGGAACTGGAACAACCACATTTAACGGTGCATTAACGACAACAGGAGCATCTGGGATCAATCTCACCGGCGCTGCATTTACCTTCAATAATCCTGTAACAACAACTACGGGTAGTGGGCCTCTTTTGATGAGTAACACGGCAATAGTGACATTTGCCGCGGGGGCTACAGCGAATATCGGCGGGGCGTTAACGCAATCGGGCAGTGGCGGGGTTTCACTTGCAAATACGATGACTGTGGGAGGAGCAATTTCGTTTGCCTCCGCTGTAAGCATTCCTGTTTCAGAGACGGCGAATTTGAGTACGGCCGCTACTTTGCAGAATATCACGTTTTCAAACACGGTCGATGGCCCAGGGAATCTGACACTGGCAGCTGGCAGTGGGGTGTCAGGAGGGAATATCTCGCTCTTGGGCGCAATTGGAGGGACGACGCGTTTGGGGGCGCTTACCATTTCAAGCGCGTTTAATGTGTCGACCCAAGCAATCAGCGCTGCATCAATTGTTCAGACGGCCGGCAGTGGCACGACGACGCTTACAGGAACGTTAAATACCAATACCGTCACAGGGATCTCCCTTAATGTGACGCATTTAAACTCCAATGGGTCGATCATCACAACGGCCGCAGGTCCAGTCTCGCTCACACACAGTGGGACTATGACCAGTGTTTTTGGAGGGAGTACCTCTATTTCCGGAGCATTTTCGCAAACAGGGGGGGCTGTTAGCGTATCGGGGACTTTAACGACTGTGAATCAGCCCTTATCTTTTGCAAGCGCGCTGACATTAACGGGAGCCCTTTCTCTGAATAGTGGGACAGGCGGGGCCAATGCGCTCACTTTATCGAGCACTGTCAATGGCGCTCAGACTCTGACGTTGAGCTCTGGAACGGGGTCTATGACGTTAAGCGGTGCGATCGGTGGAGTCACTCCATTAACAAGCGTCGTCATTTCTAGCGTCAATGCCCTCTCAGCGCAGGCAATCACTGCAGGGAGCCTGACTCAAACCGCAGGTAGCGGCACATCGGATTTTCATGGAGCTCTTGCGACAAGTACCGTTTCGGGGATTTCGCTTACCGGGACTAATATTCATTTGTTTGCTCCTGTAACGACTGCTGCTAGTGGTCCTTTTGCTGTAGTGAACACGGGGACATTAACCATCGATGCTGCAGCGATCCATAATCTCGATGGTCCGTTTACGCAATCGGGAGGGGGACCTGTCTCTTTAGCTGCCAACGTGATTTCTACTGCAGATAATATCTCTTTTGGATCTGCTGTGACTTTAACTGGGCCTGTGACTCTCGATACGAATGTGGGAGTGGGCAATGTGACGTTTTCAGGAGCTGTCAGTGGTACTGGGCCTCTTGTGATCACAGCTGGAACCGGAGATGTGACAGTTTCGGGAACAATTGGGGCGACTGCGCTGAGCTCTTTGACCGCGAGTGGCCGGAATATTACGGTAGCGAATATTGGGGGCGGGTCTGCAGGAGTTAGTGGAGCTACGAGTCTGACTGCAACAGAAGTGCTTGCGTTTACTGGAACTACATATCACGCGCAAACGCAATCTTACTCTGCCAATACCATTTCACTTCAAGCGGGAGCTCTCACAACATTTACAACGAATGGAAATCCGATTACGTTGACAGCCGCCTCAATGACCTTAAGTGCAACGACGAATCTTGCGATTAACTCAACGCTTGGGGCCATCACACTAACTGAGTTGCATGCAACCGCTGCAAGTCTGCGTACGGTGAATTTAAATGCTGGGGCAACGGGAGTGATCACTCTTGCAGGCGTGGGAACAGCTGGGAATAGTGAGCTCAGTTCCCTTGCCTTAACAGGGGGAAATCTGAATCTTCAGGGAAATATTTTCTCCAATACGGTGTCTTTTACCTCTTCGGGGACAATTTTTTTAGGTGGAGATATAACGGCTGTCAATGCGCTTAACTTCCCTGTTGCTGTCGTTCGCAATAATGTGATTACTTCAACGATCACAACGAATGCTGCGATCCAATTTCAAAGCACCCTCAATGGCGATGGAATGGGAGTGCGCAATGTGACGCTCTCTGCTGGAGCTGGAAGTATTACGCTCACAGGGGCAGTGGGTGGAGTCAATCCTTTAAATGCGCTCACGCTGAGCTCTGCTGCAAATGTCACTGCAAATGCACTCTCGATCGGAACATTGACTCAATTGAGCGGAACGGGCACCTCTACATTTAATGGAGCTATAGCTACAACAGCAGTTGGTGGCATCAGCCTGACAGGAACGGGATTTACCTTCAACAACACAGTAACGACAACGGGCGGTGGCGGTTTAACAATTACAAATAGTGGAGTGCTCAGCCTTCCTGTTGCAGCGACACTCTCGCTTAGTGGACCTTTAAATCAATTAGGGGCAGGCAGTGTTCAGCTTGCCGATACGATCACTTCAGCAGATGAGATCCTCTTTACCGGGCCTATAACTTTAACGGGAAATACGTCGCTTAGCACCTCTGCGGTAAACCAAGAGATTACTTTTCAGAATACCGTTGATGGGGCGTTTGACCTCACAATGGGAGTGGGGACAAGCAATATTAATTGCAATGCAGACATCGGTTCTTCTATCCGCTTGGGAGCCTTTTCGATCACGACGGCTGAGAATATCAACTTGCAGGGGCTCTCTGCGACATCCATTAGTTTAACAAACGGGAATGGAACGGTTACCTTTGGGAATGTGAGCACGGATGGAGGCGATATCACGGTTGTCGGCAATAATTTTGTGAGTACCGGCTCTGTGACAACGTTGAATGGGGGAAATGTCACAATCACTAACTCGGGGACACTTACGGGAACGAATCCCCAACCGTTGGATGTGGATGGATTTTTCCTTCAAAATGGAACGGGCCCCTATTTTCAGACAGGTCTGATTCGGACCCACACGGGAACGGTTGTGATCACAAGTCCGATGACCATTGTTGGAAGTGCGCAGTTTGATACAACTGGCGGAGGGATGACAGCGGGTCAGAACATCACCTTCATGAGCACAATTGATGGGACAGCTCCCTTAGATCTTACAGCCGGGGCAGGATCTATTCTATTTTCGGGAGCACTTGGATCGATAACCGCGCTTGGCGCAATCACCATTCAAAGCGCAGTGAATGTGACCGCTCAAGCGGTTATCGCAGCATCGATTGCACAAAGTGCAGGGACAGGAACCACCCTATTGAATGGAGCTCTGTCCACCTCTGGTGCTGCTGGAATTGCTCTTACCGCAACTAACATCACAAGAGGAGCTGCAATTACAACCTTGAATGGGGGGCCGCTTACAATCACCAACAGTGGAACGTTCACAAGCACGGCAGCAGGAACCATTTCATTGGATGGCGCGTTCACTCAAAATGGAACAGGTTCTGTCCAGCTTGTTGGATCAATCATTACAACCGGTGATGCGATCTCTTTTGCAAGCGCGGTGACACTTTTCGGAAATGTGAGTTTGATTACGGGAACTGGATCTGGCAATATTACTTTGAGTAGCACAGTTCAAGGTGCTTTTAATTTGACTTTGGATAGCGACGGGGGCAATACCACTTTGGGAGGAGCTGTAGGAACCGCAATGGTTCCTCTTACTTCTGTGACGATTGCCCATGCAAACAATGTGACAGCTCAAGCGATCACTGCGGGATCGATCACTCAGCAAACGGGATCTGGCCTTTCTACATTCAATGGAGCGTTACTCTCAACAGGAGCATCTGGGATTAGTCTGACGGGAACGAACTTTGCGATCAATGGCACGGTGACAACCCAAGCCGGCAGTTCAGGACCCTTTTTCTTGCTCAATTCAGGAACTGCAACATTTGGTTCAGGGGCAACGGGAAGTATCGATGCGGCGTTTTCTCAAAACGGCACAGGCCCTGTGAGTTTATCAAATACTCTTGTGGTTAAGGGAGCGGTTCAATTTCAAGGGGCCGTTTCAATCCCGACAGCACAGAGTGCAACAATTAACACCTCTTCTACAAATACGAATATCCTCTTTGTCAATAGTCTTGATGGACCAGGTCATCTCACCTTATTATCCGGAACAGGAGATATCACTCTCTTAACAAATGCGGGAAGCATTTCCCGTTTAGGCGCTGTCACAGTGAGCAGTGTGCGCAATTGGACAACTCAAGGGATCATCGCAGCATCGATTCTTCAATCTGCAGGATCTGGGACAACTGTTTTTAACAGTGATCTCAATACAAATGCAGTGGGAGGGATTAGCCTTACAGCAGCTGCAATAAGCATTCTTGGCAATGCGACCACAACAAGTTCAGGGCCGATTGCGATTGTCAACTCTGGGCAGCTCACAACGACAGCTGGGAAAGTGGTGACCTCCTCAGGGGTTTTTAGTCAATCTGGAGGGGGAGCTGTTTCTCTTGCAGGATCTATTGTTACAGGAAATGCAAATCTCTCCATAACAGGAGCTATCACACTGACAGCTCCAGTTGCTTTAAGCATTGGAGTTGGAACTGGGTCTACAATCAGTTTTAATACAGTGAATGGAAATCAATCCTTCACCCTGACTGCAGGTGGAGGAGATATTCTTGCGAATGCCGCAATCGGGGGACTCACCAGGGTTGGCGCGATCACCGTAATAAGCGCGCGCAATGTGACGGTTCAAGACATTACAGCAGCATCCATTACCCAGTTAGCCGGAACGGGAACAAGCTCGCTTATTGGCAATTTTAATACAAATGGCCCTGCTGGCATCACCATGATCGGAACGAATTTCTCTCGTACGGGCGCGATTGTCACAACAAATGGAGGCTCTTTAGTTGTTACGAACTCAGGGGTGCTTTCAGGAACAATGATCAATACGACCTCAATTGATGGCTCCTATACCCAAAATGGAACAGGGCCTACCTTTTTTGCAGGCACGATTACAACCTTAAATGGCCCCATTTCATTTTCAGGGCCGATCACACTTGTTAGCACATCAGAGTTTGACAGCAGCAATTCCTCTCAAGACATCACGTTGAGCAATACAGTCAATGGGTTTGCAGGAACAGAAGCCTTAACGTTAACTGCTGGCAACGGCAGCATTATTTTGGGAAGTGCTGTTGGTGGAACGACAACAATCGGACCCCTTACGATTACAAATGCAGATAATCTTACCACACAAGCTGTGCGGGCAGTCTCGATTGCTACGACAAATCCGATGAGCGGACTTGCGACCTTTAACGGGACGCTGACAACCTCAGGCGCAAGCGGCATCGCGCTTTTGGGCAATCAGATGAGTTTTCAAAGTGTGACCACCTCTGCTGCAGGCCCAATGAGCATCACCAATACAGGGTCGTCTTCATTTGCAAATGCTTCAACATTAACAATAGCAGGAAGTTTCACTCAAACGGGGGCGGGCGCACTTAATTATGGTGCAGCGCTCACAACGACAAGTGGAACCATTAGCTTTGCAGCACCGATCACATTAACGGCAAATAGCTCGGTGAGCAATAGTGGAACGGGAAGTAGCGTCACTCTATCCGGCGCACTTGATGGGGCTCATACGATGAGCGTCACTGCAGGAACGGGAACCTTTACGCTCTCAGGCTCAATGGGAGCTACAACTCCGCTAACCGGCTTTACCTTAGTGAGCGCGGGAACTGCGATCTTTCAGAATAACCTTGTTACGGCAGGTCCCTTTACAACAACTGCAACGGGAACAACAACCTTTAATGGATCGCTAACAGCTACAACTGGAGCCATTAGTTTAACGGGAACTGCAATCAACCTGAATAATAGTGTCACGACAAATAGCGGAGCTATTGCGATTTCGAATACGGGACCTTTAACTGTGGCCTCCTCATCCCCAATCTCTTCGAGCAGCACCTTTATCCAATCGGGGATCGGAGGGACTGTTTCTTTAGGCTCGAATATCACCACTTCAGGTGCATTGCAACTGAGCGGAGTTACTACGTTAACAAGCGGCGTGGCACTGAATTCTGGGGGAGGAACACTCACTCTTTCAAGCACAGTCAATAGCGATGCGATGCTCACTCCTCGCCATTTAACCCTCTCAGCGGGAGCCGGAGCAATCAACCTTAATGGAAGTGTCGGCGGGACAAATCCTTTAAATACCCTTACGTTCCAAAGCGGAGCTGCAATTACTGCAACAGCTGCACTCAATGCTGCATCGATTCAGCAGACAGCGGGATCTGGATTAACTTGGTTTCAAGGAGCGTTAACGACAACAGCTCCTGCAGGAATAGCCCTTACAGGGACCCAATTTAGATTTGATCAAGCTGTAACGGCAACTGGCAATGGCGGCTTATCGATTGTGCATACAGGAGCGCTGACGATGAACGCTGCCTCTCATGCCTTAACCGGGATCTTTAGCGAAAGTGGAGGCGGCGCTGTTTCCATTGCAGCTAATATCTCCACGACAAGCGATATGATCACATTTTCCGATCAGGTGACGTTAACAGGAAATGTGACATTGGACTCAACGAATGGAGGGATGTCACCCGGTGCAACGATTCATTTCTCAAGTTTAATTGATGGGCCTTTTTGTCTGACGTTAGCTTCTGGAACGGGTAATATTCTGCTTGATGTTGCAGTAGGTTCGATGACGCCCTTAAACTGTTTGAGTGCAGTCGGAACAACCATTTTTCAAAGCAGCTCGGTGCGCACGACAACAACTGTACAAGAAACGGGAGCCATCAATCTTGGCGGTGATATTACGACGACAGGGAGCAATATCACCCTTACAGGTAATGTGACACAAACGGCAAGTGCCACTCTCTCAACTGGTGGAGGTGCAGGGGATATTCATATTACTGGAACAGTGAATCCAAATATCAGTGGGCACAATTTAACCCTGCAGACCATGACGGGGACTGTCACGTTAGATCAACCCATTGGGGCCATCACACCGTTTAATGTGCTCACGATCACTGGGGATACAATCAATTGGAATGGGCTTGGGGGAGCGGGTCAGGGAGCTTTGGGCACAACAACAGTTGTAGCAACAACAGATCTCAATTATACTGGGACGACCTATTTTGGAGCCACACAGCTCTATACAGCAGGATCGAACTTCAATATGGACGTGGCAAATACAACCGTCTCGTCTAGTGGATCTCCCATCACATTTAATACGGGAACCATCCAACAAAACGCTGGCGATCTTGATCTAGAAAGCAATGGCGGAAATATCACAATGGGCAATTTGCTTGGCACAGGATTCAATTTTTCCATGGATGCCAGCAGCGGAGATTTTGTCTTCACGCAGATTGGAGCTCCAGGGCAGAATTTAAATAATGTGAGCCTAACTGCAACGACATTTACCCCGACCCCTGTGCTCGTTCCCAATCCAGGAACCAATGTGTACGCAGCAGGACTCTCTGTCAATACTCCGACGAATGCCATCTTGATCGGAGCTCAATTGATTCCTGCAACCTATACACAGCCGGTTCTCATTCAAGGGGCAGTCACCTTCTCATGTGGAGCTAATGGAGATGTGATCTTTAACCAATCGGTAAACGCTGATGTGGGAGGGGGATCCCTTGCCATCAACTTTGGCGCGTGCACGGGTTCGGTTACTTTCAATGCACCGGTGGGAGGGAGCTTGCCGCTCACATCGATTAGTATTGATCAACCGATCAATCTCTCCATTAACAGCTCGATGACAGTAGGGAGTTTTGCTGAAACAAATGGATCGGGAACCGCTACGGTTGCAGCGGGGATGACCACAACAGCAGCAGGGGGAATCAGTCTTGATTCTGCTGTGATCAGTCTATCAGGAGCTTTTTCGACAGCAAGCAGCGGACCGATGGCGCTTACTCATACAGGGGCATTGACAATTGCTTCCGGGACAAGTTTTATGACAGATGGCTCATTTACTGAATCAGGAGGAGGGACAGTCTCGCTCGGGGGCGTTGTGATGACCCACAACTCTCTAGTTTCTTTTGCAGGACCTACAACCCTGACAGGCGATTTGAACATTACAACGAGCAACCCTACCGGTGGCAACATCTCTTTTGGAAGCACGATTAATGGAACTCTAGCAGGCGCTCAGTCGTTGAGTTTTTCAGCAGGTACGGGAGATATCACCTTAAGTGGCGCTCTTGGAGGAGGAACTCGCTTAGGCACTCTGACAATTACAACAGCTCACGACGTTATCCAAGCTGCGATCACAGCAACTGCGTACACGCAGCTTGCAGCAACGGGAACAACTACCTTTAATGGAGCGGTTGATCTTAGCGGACCTTCTGGAATGCAACTTACAGGAAACGCACTCACATTTAACAACACGATCCATACGTCTGCTACAAATGCACCCATTGTGGTTACAAATTCCGGTCTTTTAACCCTCACAGCGTCAGCAAACCTGACTCCTTCAGGAGCCTTTACCCAAAATGGCTCCGGATCAAATTCTCTTGCGGGGAGTGTCACCTCAGGGGGAGCTATCTCCTTTGCAACTGCAGCCACCTTGACAGGTGCAACAAGTTTGGATGCTTCAACGAATAATCGCAACATCACACTCAGCTCTACGATTAATGATACAACGGCTCATACCAGCAACCTGAATCTTACTGCTGGAAGTGGAACGATCACTGTAGCAGGAGCCATCGGCGGGACCACTCCCATTGGTGCATTGACTGTGGTCAGTGTGGGTGACTTAACAACAGGGGCAATTGCTGCAACTTCGATCACTCAGATGGCAGGCTCAGGATTGAGCACGATGATTGGAAATCTCTTTACATCGGGAGGAGCTGGAATCTCTCTTTCCGGAGTTGATTTTACCCTCAATGGCACGCTAACGACAGCAGCAGCCAGCACAGGCCCAGTGGCAATTACCCATACAGGCATATTGACATTGACTGCGGGAATGGCGACATCGATTGACGGGGCCTTTACAGAAAGTGGCGTAGGCGGCCTTGTCAACCTTACAGGGACCATCAGCTCGAATGCCCTGTTCTTTGCAAATCCAATCACACTCATTGGCGCGCTCCATTTGAATTCGAATGGAGGCGCATTAACATTAGATACAGTCGACCATAATTTTGCCCTTGATTTAACAGCAGGCGCTGGAAATATCGTCTTTAACGGAGCCATTGGAGCTTCCACTGCTATTGGCGCTTTTACGGTGCACAGTGCGGGAGGAGCTACCGTCACATACCCTCTTATTAATGCCTTGAGCTTCTCTCAACTTGCCTCAAGTGCAACGACAACGTTAAGTGGTGTGATCACAACAACAGGCAGTTCTGGAATTTCTATAACAGGCAGCATCATCAATCAAAATGCTGCGCTGAATACAACAGCTCCAGGGCCTGTGTCATTGACTAATTCGGGCACTTTAACTATTGGAGCCGCGATTACCTCCGGAGGCGCAGTTACTCAAACGGGTGCGGGAGGGATTAATTTAGGCGCCAATATCGAAGCTGCTAATGCTGCAATTTCTTTTGTAGGAGCCATTACGCTCACCTTTCCTGTTACACTAAAAACAGGTCCTGTCGGCAATGACATCACCTTTGGGGCTTCCAGCACAATCGACGGGGCTCAAAATCTCCAGCTGATTGCTGATGGAGGAGAGATTACGTTTGGAGCTAATGTGGGTGGAGGAACTCGAATCGGAACCTTGACGATTCAATCCGCTAGCGATGTTTTAGCAAGCGGGACCATTAGAGCCGCTTCGATTGCGCAACAAGCGGGAAGTGGAACCACAACATTTAATGGCGCGCTCGACACGAATACGCTATCTGGCATATCTCTCACAGGAACCAACTTCATTTTGAATGCAAATGTGACAACGACAGCTGCTGGATCGATGACAACCAATCATTTGGGATCGATGGTTATTGCCTCTACAAGCACGCTGAGTCTCGCGCAGGCCTGGCAACAATTTGGAACAGGTTCGACAACGCTTGCAGGAAGCATTACAACAACAGCCGGCGGAATTGATTTCTTTGGGCCCATGCTCACATCGGGAACAACAGCTTCTCTTAATAGTAGTGCAGGGAATCAGTCGATCATCTTTCATAACACTGTATCTGGAAATAGTTCCTTAGACATGGGGAATTTAACGCTCAACTCCGGATCGGGAGACATCTCATTTTTATTTGATGCAGGAGCCTCTCCACTAGTCTCCCTTGGAGATCTTACCATTACAAATGCGCACGATGTCACAACGCAGGCTGTGACTGCCACCTCAATTACGCAAGTGGCAGGCACTGGAACTACAGTATGTAACAGCGATCTTCAGACAAGCGGATCTGCAGGAA
The DNA here is from genome assembly GCA_964461105.1 of uncultured bacterium. Taxonomy (GTDB): domain Bacteria; phylum Chlamydiota; class Chlamydiia; order Chlamydiales; family Rhabdochlamydiaceae; genus JAGVMG01. Next base: position 11,473 of record CAYWSY010000012.1, on the reverse strand, counting down.
TTAATCTATCGGGCTCTACGATCACTCTTTTAGGGAATGTTGAGACCCAAGGCACTGGGCCAATGTCTGTGACCAATTCCTTACTCTTTACAATCAGCCCAAACACAGTCCTCACAATTGCAGGAGATTTCACTCAGATCAGAGGGATTGGAGGACTCGATACGTTTCATTTAGCAGGGACAGTCCAGACAATCAATGCGTTATCTGATATCACATTTAACTCGCCGATTACCTTGACAGCTGCAACCACTCTGGATACAAATACTGGAGGAGGATCGATCTTTTTTGCATCCAGCTCAACAGTAAACGGGTTCTACCCAGTTACCTTGAATGCGGGCTCAGGGAATCTCAGCATCGCAGGTATTATTGGAGGAAGTGTCCCCATTGGAGCAATTACCGTCATCAACGCCTTTAATGCGACGATTACGGCAAATATTACAGCATTGTCTTTGACTAAATTAGCAGGAGGGGGAACCTCTTCTGTAGGGACGATGGTAACACCTGTTAATTTAACTACAACGGGACCTGCGGGAATTAACATTGTCGGAACTAATTTTTTCCGCAACGGCTCGGTTACGACGTTGAATGAAGGTCCTGTGGTCGTGACGATCGCAAGTTCGGGAACGGTCACAGGCGTGCCCGGCGGAACGATTACCGTAGATGGTCCTTTTACTCAAAATGGGACAGGGATCGTAGGACTTGCCGGAACGATCAATACGAATAACGCGCCGATTTCGTTTGCTGGACGTCTTGTTTTGGGTGGTAATGCGATCCTAAACAGCGGATCTACTGGCGCAGATGTGACCTTGTTGAACACGGTTGATACAACAACTGGCATGCAAAGCTTAACCATTCTTTCAGGTGTAGGAACCATTACCCTAACGCAACCTGTTGGCACAACCGTTGGACGGATGCCTCTGAACAATTTGACCTTAACAGGTCGCAATATTTCTGTTGCAAATATTGGAGCTGTTTCAGCGGGAGTCACGGGAACGACGACATTAACAGCTACCAATTTAATGACGTTTTCTGGAACGACTTACAACGCAAACGCGCAGAGCTATTCTGCAGTGAATGCGTTCCAGATGAGCGCAGGCTCGCTTGCCACGTTCTCTTCGAATGGACAAGCTATGACGTTTAGCGGCGCACCGATCCAACTAGGAACAAATACGAATTTGACCCTTAACACTTCAGGCGGCCTGTTAACTGTCGGGACTGTCCACGCGGGATCAACTGCATTGCGCACACTTGTCATGAACTCAGGTGCTGGGAATCTCCAAGTCGGCGCTGTTGGAATGGCTGGCAATACAGAATTTGCGTCAATTTCGCTCACAGGGGCAAATATCACCTTTAGTGGAGATCTCGTTTCTAATGCTGCGACATTTGCCCCTTCAGGAACCCTTTTTGCGGGAGCTGGCATTTATACGACAAATACCCCCCTTTCCTTCCCCACTTCGGTAGTCCTTCAAGCAACAAATACGTTTTCGACAGGAACAACAGGGGCCAATATCTCCTTTGCAAATACCCTGGATGGAACTGTTGATGATGTTCAAGGGATCACTCTTTTAGCGGGAGGCGGCTCGATTACATTTACTGGAACGGTTGGGGGAATCGCTCGACTCTCAAGCTTGCAAATTGACAGCGCCTTTAATGTGACAGCAAATGATATTAATGTTGATGCGCTGTTGCAATTTAGTGGAAGTGGAACATCCACATTTAACGGTGCGATTTTTGTCCCTACTGCCTTTGGAATTCAGCTCATTGGTACAAACGTTGCGATCAATAACACGCTCACCACTTTGAGCACCGGATCCCTTTCAATTGTTAATAGTGGCACACTTGCCTTATCTAGCACAGCGAATCTCTCGGGAGCCTTTAGCCAACTAGGAACAGGACCGACCACATTTTCAGGGTCAATCACTGCAGGACAGCCGGTTGTCTTTACAGGTCCTGTTCTCTTATCGGGAACCCCCTCAATTGATACATCTGTTGCAGGGCAGTCTGTCAGCTTTGCTCATACCATCACAGGAAGTGGAGACTTAACAATCGCGTGTGGAAATGGGGACCTGACATTAAGCAGTGCTGTTGGAACGGTGATGAGTCCAATTGGCGTCTTAACAATCACAAGCAATCACGATTTTACGTTTACAACACTTGCGGCAAGCGCGCTTCAAATGCTGAATGCAACGGGAACTGCGACCTTAAATGGATCCATCTATACGAACGGACCCCTCGGCATTTTGGCGGTCGGCAATAACTTTGTTGCCAATTCAGGGACGATCACAACCGTTGGAGGAGGACCTCTTACTCTTACAAATTCGGGAACATTTACAGGAACGGCGCTTGCGTCTTTTAATCTCGATGGCTTCTTTCTTCAAAATGGCACAGGGCCAGTTTCTCTTGGAGGAACGATTCAGACAAATAACCAAAATATATCCTTTTCAAGCCCGGTGACCCTTGGAGTTGCAACAGGACTCAATTCAGGCGCTGGTGCCGGAACCATCACTTTCTTTAATACACTTGATGGGGCAAATGCGCTGAGCTTAACAGCAGGGACAGGCGATGTTGTCTTTAGCGCTGCAGTAGGTTCGAGCGCAAGATTAGGCACCTTGACAATTGTCTCTGCACATGGTGTCACTGCAGGAAATATTACAGCAGGAGCGCTCATTCAAAACGGATCTACAATAACTGGAACGACCACCTTGAGCGGGGTTGTGAATACTAATGCGGCAGGGGGAATCAATCTCACGGCAGCAAATGTGGTGAGAGGATCTTCTTGGACAACGACAAATGGGGGCATCGTCATTAACAATAGTGGAACGTTCACGAGCACCGCTGCAGGAACGATCTTTTCAGGAGGCTCCTTTAATCAAAGTGGAGCGGGCCCTGTCAGTCTAGCACAGACGGTGCAAACAACTTCAAGCCCTTTGAGCTTCAGCGGACCTGTCACACTCGCAGGATCTACCCTTCTCGATACAGGAATTGGATTGGGGACAATTACATTCCATCACACAGTTAACGGCACTCAAACCCTTTCTTTAACAAGTGGAACTGGTGACATTGTATTTGAGCTAGCAGTTGGCGGAACGACTAGATTAGGCGCTCTCACAATCTCTTTGGCAAACAATGTGATCTTTGCAGCGCTCAAAGCAACCACGATCTCTCAAATCGCTGGAAGTGGGACGACAACATTTGGAGGATCGACCGATACGACAGGTGTAGGGGGCATTCAGCTCACAGGATCAGCATTTGCTGTTAATGCTGCATTAACAACGACCAATTTGGGCCCCATCACCATTTCCAATTCAGGACAGCTCACTCTTTTAGCACCCTGTATTGCAGATGGAGCCTTTACTCAAAGCAGTGGAGTTGGACTCTCTGTTATCGGAGCTAATCTCACAAGTAATACAGATGTCATCACGTTTACAGGGCCAGTTTCTCTATCTGGACTCCCGACGCTGCAAACAACCACTCAGCCCATTTCCTTTGTGACAACGCTAAATGGCCCCGGGGGACTCATCTTAAATCCAGGCGTTGCAGCAATTACCTTTGGAGGAGCTGCAGGAGCTACGACGTCCCTTGGCGCATTGACCTTTGTCAATGCTCAAAATATCAACACGCAAGCCATTACAGCCGGCTCGGTGACGCAGACAGCTGGGACTGGTACTACAACTGTGCTAGGAGATCTTACCACAAACGCAATTGGAGGCATTTCGCTCAATGGCGCTGCCTTTACGCTCACAGGAGCGCTGAGCTCAACAAACGGAGGCCCCTGTGCCATTCAGCACTCAGGGCTCTTAACCCTGAATGCTGGAGCCTCCTCCTTGCTCTCAGGCCCCTTTTCTGAATCGGGCGCAGGTCTTGTCTCCCTCTCTGGAACGCTCCACGCAGAAGATCAGACCATTACATTTAATAATCCCATTACGTTAATAGGATCCACAACCCTCAATAGCGATGGCGGAGCCGATATTACCATCGTCAGCGCAATTGACGGAGCCCAAGACCTCGTCCTAAATGCTGGAACAGATGGAAATATCCTCATTCAAGCGGATATTGGTGCAATCACACCGATTACGACACTGACAATTACAAACGCCCATGATGTCACGACCCAGGCAATCAACGCAGGTTCGATTGCACAGAGTGCAGGCAGCGGGTTATCAACTCTAGGAGCGCTGACAACAACGCTCAATGCAGGCATTGATTTAAGCGGAAATCAATTTACGTTTAGCTCTCCTGTCACAACCGGAGGCGTAGGTCCGGTCCAAATCACCAACACAGGATTACTGAGCATTCCATCTGGCTCCACATTTACAGTGGGAGGAGCGTTTTCTCAATTAGGAGCCGGATCGGTTTCACTGTGTGAAGACATCACCACAGCAAATAGCCCGATTGTATTCACAGGCCCTGTCAGCTTATGCAGCACAGTGACACTCGACAGCGGTCCTACATCAGGCGCAATCACATTTTCCAACACCTTAAGCGGCGCGCAAACACTGATCTTGAATGCCGGTGCGGGAAATATCAACTTGAATGCAGCGGTAAGTGGGCTCACCCAGCTCCAGATCAATAGCGCAACAAATATGACGGCATCTTCGATCAATGTCGATGCGCTCAATGTTTCTGGGGTGACAAATTTGGCTACGTTCACAAGCTCTCTTACCACAAATGGAGCCCTTGGGATTAATCTGACAGGTAATGCCTTCCTCTTCCAAGGGCCGATCACGACACAGAACCTTGGCCCCATGGTGCTCACCAATTCAGGCGACGCCACATTCTCAAGCACGCAGGTGATTACACTAGATGGCCCATTTACACAAAATGGAACTGGATTGATGTTTATTGGTGGAAGTTTAACCACCAATAATCAAGCAATTCAAGTGCAAGAAGATATCATTCTTACAGGAAATTTCCTTCTTGATTCGGGCCCCGGTATTGGAAATATCACATTATTAGATGATGCAGATGGTCCTTTTACTCTGACCATCCAAGCGGGATTGGGAGATGTCCAGATTGATCGGCCAATAGGAGATGGGGTGGCTCTTGCCAATTTTACGATAGCCTCTGCTCACGACATCACCCTTAACGGGATTGGAAATATTATTCCAGGCGTCACAGGAACTGTTAGCTTGACAGCTTCAAATGATATTAATCTTGGCAATGTTTTTTATTCTGGGTCTCAATTCTATTCTGCTGGAAACAATATTAATTTTATTTCTGGAACACAAGTGAATCTGACCACATTTGGAGGGTCAATTGCATTTACCCAAGGAACCATTCAACTCTCAAGCGCAAGTGATTTAAATATTCAGACCAACAATGGAGCCCTCTCGTTTGTGGAAATTAGCGGCGCTGTTTTTGAAAATATCATTGTGAATACAGGATCCGGCGCAGCTCATTTGAATATCATTGGAGGGGGCGGCACAATAAACACGCTCGATGTTGCAGCAGGGGCTATTGATTTTGCGGGGACAATCGATGTGACGAATACGAACCTTGTGTCAGAGACAACCATTGCAAACATCGGAGCACCAGTTGCCATTACTTCAGCGAACACTGCCTTCTTTAACGCGCTTGGCGGAGATGTGGGAACCCTTGCTAGTCCGATACTTGTGAATACAACCAATCAGATTTATGCAGGCGCGGACGGGCATGCAAACAGCTTGGCCAATTTTAATGGTTCTTCGTTTGACAATACCGTTCATGAAATCCCCAGCAACCCGCCATGTATCATTATCTTTAATGGTGTGGTCATTAAAAATTGCACCACTCCTCCCACGCCTCCTTCTGGAGGTCGTAGAGCGACAACCACCCCTTCCTTTCCCTTTGCCGTGCCAGGATTCGATTCTTCATTCTTTAACTTGGCAAGCGACTACTTCTTTTTCTTCGATTTCATCGATGAAAGCTACTTTCGTAGAAATCAGCTCATGAATTATCAAAGTAATTAAGGCAAAGCTGTCGGAGATGACGGCTTGCAATAAGTCTCTTTAATGCGCGCCATGACCAAAAGAGAAATGAACAAATAGATAGGAATGGTTAAAAAAGCCCAGCTATAGCTTTCAACGGAAAAAATTCGAGCCCCGTCGACCAATTTACCATTCCAGCTTAAATCTAAAAATTTACCCGTCATCGGATCTGAAAAAGCACCAAAGAGTGCATCAAATGCATTCATAAACCCGATTGCAGTTGCTGCAAGGCTCACATCGTTAATTTCTCGAATCATCGTAAAGCACAAGAGGAAGCTGCTAATGAAAAAGCCAAAGAGAAAAAGCATGAACGTTAAGAGCCATTGCGAGATACTGGGCGCATAGATCACAACTGTAATACAAATCAACGAAAGCAGAGTCCCCCAGAACATCACAATATTGCGTCTGCCAATCCAATCGGAAAACCAGCCAAAAATTGGAGCCCCGATTGCAAAACCAATGAAGATCAAAGAAACCATTTGAGCAGAGAGCCCTTGGTTTAAATTATACGCCTCAGAGATAAAGGAAACTCCCCAAAGGCCGCCGAAAATCATCACAGGAGCAAACGCAAAGCCGCTGTATGCAGCCAGCCACCAGGATTGTCTGCTTTTAAGCACTTTCATTAGTCCTGCAGTTAACGGGAGTTTGGAAGGAGATACCTGTTTTGTTTTTTTGTGATCGGGAGCTTTGTCTCTTACAATTAAAGCAAACAAGAGGGCTAAGACAATCCCTGCAAGGCTAATATAATTCATCGCTTGGCGCCAGTCGAGAGCATCGATAAATGCAGAGAGGGGCGCTTGTCCGCCGACAGCCCCGAGCATGCCAACTGTCATCATTAAGCCTGTCATGAACGCAAAGTGCTTAAATGGGAACCAATTTGCAATCAGCTTTAAGCAGTTTACAGCTCCAAAAGCAGCCCCAACGCCAGTTAAAAACCTCCCAATTCCCGCAATCATCAGGGTATCTGCTTTGGCAAACATGAGACTTCCCAAAGCACACAGTGTAATTGCGCAGGTCGTTACCTTTCGCGGCCCAAATTTATCAAGAAGCATTCCAGCCGGAATTTGCATCAGCATGTAAGCATAAAAGTAAGTCGCCGCAAAATTCCCTAGTTCAGCCCCGCTGATATTAAACGTGCTCATTAAGGTTTTGGTCATGACACTAGGAGAGACCTCTAAAGCATACTTATAAAACATAAAGAGCGCGCTTAAAAACCAAATGATCCACGCGCGGACAGGGTGAGCAAAATGTTTTGTATACTCATCTGCAAGATCGATCCGCTTAGTCATGACAGTCCTCAATTTTTTTTGACATGCAGACCAATATACTCAAACTGAAGAATTTTAGTATACCGATTAAACTCATTTTCATGTAACCTCGGCGTTTCATTCTACACACTTATAAGTTCTACATATGGCTACACGTAAAATTCCATTTTATTCCCTGGTCCTCCTCATCGTTGCAGCAATCGACAGCATTCGCAATTTGCCTGCATCCGCTCTTTTTGGAAGTGCGCTTATTTTTTTCTTTATTTTTGCAGCGATTGTCTTTCTCATTCCGACCTCCCTTGTGGCAGCTGAACTCTCAGCCACGTTTCCTGAAAAAGGGGGCGTTTACCATTGGGTAAGCAGAGCCTTTGGAGAGAAATGGGCTATGGTTGCAATCTGGCTCCAGTGGATTAATACGATGGTTTGGTATCCGACGATCCTGTCGTTCATCGCAGGAACGGCTGCTTATCTCATTAACCCAGAACTCGTGCAAAATAAAACTTACCTCGTAGCCGTCATCCTAACAGTGTTTTGGGGGATTACGATTGTCAATCTCAAGGGGCTCCATATTTCTGCGCGGATTAACAACATCTGCGCTCTTGTTGGCACCATTATCCCCATGATTTTTTTAATCTGTTTAGGAATCGCCTGGGTCATTAGTGGGAAACCTCTGCAGATCAGCGTCACCTCAGAGACGCTCTTTCCCTCGCTGAGTCATTCCACCAATTGGATCTCATTGATTGCGATCATGGCCTCTTTTCTGGGGATTGAGCTTGCAGGAGTTCACGTCAATGATATCAAAGAGCCTCAATCCAACTTCCCAAAAGCCATTCTCATTTCGAGTGCATTTATTTTGCTGAGCATGATTTTCGGCTCGCTTGCAATTGCCTTTGTCTTGCCCGAAGCAGAAATCAACTTAGTGTCTGGAGTGATGCAAGTGTTTACTAATTTTTTTGACGTGTTCGGCATGCGGGGGTTGATTCCAGTCCTTACCGTCATGATTGTGGTAGGTTCCGTTGGAGGGATTATCAATTGGCTCATTTCCCCCGCGAAAGGCTTGCTTCATGCGGCAGAATTCGGTTTTTTGCCCAAATTCTTCATGAAGAAAAATCAACATGGCGTTGCCGCTAATATCTTGATTGCGCAAGCGCTTTTGGTCAGTTTGTTTTGCCTCCTCTTCTTGTTGGTCCCAAGCGTTAATGCCTTCTATTGGTTCTTAACAGCACTGAGCACAGAGCTTTACATGATCATGTATATGCTCATGTTTTTTTCAGCCCTGCGCTTACATCACCGGTATGTGGACCGTCCAAAATCCTTTAAAATTCCTTTTAACAATTGGGGGATGTGGACCACGTGTTTGCTCGGTCTATTTGGATGCAGCGCCACTATTTTGGTCAGCTTTCTGCCCCCTGAGAATGTCTCTGTTGGAAGCCCCTTGCGCTACATCTTGATGATTGCAGCAGGAAATGTGATCACCATTACGCCTGTTCTTCTCTTTTATTTGTACAAGCGGCGTCAGTCAGCTGCATAAATCTCCAGCAGCGGTGGATTTTTGGATCATGGAAGTCAATCGGAAGTGTTTGCGTGGAGATATCCCGGATGGAATGATAAGGAAATAGCGCGGGATCAAATTTAAATGAGCGCGAGTTGGTGCTAAAGAAGAGGATCCCCCCTGGAGCCAGCAGTTTGAGCGCTTGGTTAATTAAAGGAGCGTAATCGACTTGAATATCGAACATTTGATCCATTTTCTTAGATCTTGAGATCGTCGGAGGATCGATGACAATCAGATCATAGAAAGTCTTAGATCGCATCTCTTCGTTCAAGAATTTGAGGCAGTCTGCGCGTACAATGGGATGTTGTCTCGCTTGAATCCCATTGAGCTCAAAATTTGTGCGTCCCCATTCTGTATAGGTGTTGGACATATCGACACTTTTTGTAAATACAGCACCTGCCAGTGCGGCATGAACGCTAAATGAGCAGGTATAGGCAAATAAGTTTAATAGCCGTTTGCCATGAGATTCTTGAGCAACGCGCCTTCTTGTTTCTCGATGATCGAGAAAGAGACCCGTGTCAAGGTAGTCGGTCAGGTTCACTTGAAATTTGATTCCATATTCTAAAACAGTCAAGAATTCATTGGAATCATCTGCTTTTTCATACTGCTCAGTTTTTTCTCTTTTGATCCGCGTGCGCCAATAGATTTGGTCTGGTGTTGTAAGAAATAAAGAGGACAGAGTCTCTTCAATTAAATCGTGCAGTTCTTGTGAAGGCTCTTCACATTCGCGAGAGCGAGTAAAGTAATGCACACAAAATCGCCCATTATAATAATCGATGGCAAAAGGAAATTCCCGAATCTCTTTATCATAAATGCGAAAACAATTGGTTTGCGTGCGTTTAGCCCACTTGCGAATGTGTTGGTAATTGTTGCGGATCCGATTTTTCAATGCGCAGCATTTATCTTCTCCATTGGCAATTGTTGGTAGAAAGAAGGGAGTTTGTTCCATTGCAAGGCCGGAGCATTAATTAGGTTTAGATGTTTGCAAAACTTGAATAAAAATTATAACAGGATAATAGGATGGACAGGATAAAAGGGCATGGATAATTCTTTTTGTCCTGTTATAATTTTCTTTATACACCTTTGTAGGTGCCCTGCATTTTATCTGTAAAGATCGATTAATGCATCTAAAAACAAGAGAATTTAAAAAATTTTCTTGTCAGCTATTGAATAAAAATTTTGTTAATGAGAATGTGAATTTAGAAACAGTAATAGCTGAAGACTCGCATCGAGTTGAAGTTATTGATTGGAATGAATGCTTTAGCAATTAAAGGAGAATTTAAATGGCTAAAAAAACAAGAAAGAGAGCAACTAAAAAGACTGCAAAAAAAAGAGCTCCAGCAAAGAAAAGAGCTTCTAAAAAATCAGCTCGCAGACCTGCAGCTAAAAAAGCTGTAAAAAGAAAGTCTGCATCAAGAAAGAAAAGACCCTCTGCGCGCACAATGAAAAAGAGCATGACATGTGGAGAGAGCTGCAAAGCTTAATCATTCATATGCATCTCATGCATGAGCGAAGTTGGGGGAAGACTCTCAATTTCGCTTTGCATCAAATGCAGCTTCAATTGTTTCCATTTCCCTCCATAAACTGACTAGCAGAGGAAAATCAAATGCACCGAGCTCTGTTCGCTTGGAAGTCCAGTAGTTTTTCCAAACTCTATTGATCAAAGTTGCTTCAAAATGAGTAGATGTAAGCCTGCTCAAGGGTTTTCCTTCCGCAAGTATTTCTAAATAAGCCTTTACTCTAGGAAGCTCATCAGCAAAGGCGCCTAAATTCGCTTCCAGCTTGTTTAAATTCGCCTTAAATGCGCAGAGTCTATCATCTGGCAACGATAGAGAGCCTTCTTTTAAGAGCTTTTTAGTGATCATGATCCTGCGATAAGCGATGAGCATTGCTTTACTAATGTTATATCTCATGTTTGCGTAGGCGCTTTTCGCACCTATAGCAGGATGAGTGTTGATGACGTCCACGACAATTGAAACCAATTCAGTTAAATGGAGCTGAAAATCGTGCGAAGCTTGTTTCCCTAATGAATAAATGGCATCATGCGCAATTGCAAGGTGGAAAAAGCCAACATCGTCCTCTAAGCCGTTGCTTGAGAAAATGTCTATTGGAAATAGTTCGGGATATTGTTCTTGCAGGGCCTCCCAATTGGCCAAAAAAGCCTCCCGATCGGGAATTTCTAAGTAAAACCCAGTTGTCTTGCTCTGATAGATACATCCTAATCGTTTCAAAATAGAACCTGACTGGAGCTGTCCTTCATGATAGAGTTCATCTGGGTCTTTTCGCATTTTGATGCCAGTGGAGATGATTTCACTTGGAGCTTGCTCCGCTGCAGGAAAAGCAGCCCCCATTGAGGTCATTAGAATACATTTTTGAAATCGTTGCAAGCGCGTGTAGGAGTCTTTGGGAGTGATATCATCAAATTCATCTTTAATTCGAAACACGTTAATAAACCCACCTAATGGATTGGGTTTTCGTTCTACATAGTCCCAGAGATGGGCTGTTTTGCTTTCCCGATGTTCTTTTGATAAAACGAACTTGCCTTCTTCTACTGCATAAACCAAGTTCTTATGACCTTTTCCAAGCAAAGGGGCTGAAATTTGTCTGGTTAAGCGGGGCCTGTAATCTCGATGGAGCACACATTCAGCATCGCAATTGGTGCTGCGGGAAATGCGCGCGTTTGCGAT
>CAYWSY010000011.1:0-30559 GCA_964461105.1 uncultured bacterium | reverse complement strand
TTGAATGAGGTGAGGAAATTTCTTGAATGGCGACCGGAGCCGGGGTGTTTTTGGGTTCAGATTTAAAAAAAGCTGCGACACCAATCGCGACAAATAACACTATCGCACTGTAGCTTAAGATTTTAGGTATCGACACGCTCACCTTCCTTTGGATGTTACCCGCCCCGCGTAAGACACCTCAATTATCGATAAATCTGGATAAAATTCAACCAAGAAACAACAAATGAGACTTGTTAATTAAAGTAATTGATACCAAGAAATATAGCTCCATCCAGAATGATGGAGCCTAAAAACACACTTATCCGCGTGGAGACTGATTAGCTTTGCGCTCTTTCTCGATGACTTTGCGCATTTTCTTCCCTGGAGTAAATTTAACCGCCAAACGGGCTGGGATCACAATCGGAACGCCTGCATTTTTAGGATTGCGACCAATTTTTTGCTTTCTTTCAACAACTTCAAACACACCAAAATCGCGGAACTCAAGACGATCACCACGGGACAGATAATCTGTCATTGCATCTAAAAATGATTGAATCACATTACGGACATCATTTGGATGGACACCACGATGTTGGGAAATCACCTGTATCAATTTTTTTTTAGTGATTGTCGCCATAGTTCCTTGCTCCTTGGGTTATTCGTCGGAGGATCGCTGCGCGCGGATCCATGCTCTTTTAAGCTCATTGTTGTATCACGTTGATTTTCAATCAAGTATTTTTATGAATTTTTTTTATCATGGATGCTAACGAGCATTTTTTTCTTTTTTCCCGCTCCTATAAGCACATATTCCCCTCCAATGAGATCCTCAATTTTCAGACGCAGCTGAGGATCCTCGACTCGCTCATTATTCAAATATGCCCCTCCATTTTGAATGAGCCGTGCAGCTTCCCCCTTACTTGAAAGGAGTCCGATTTTAGCTGTTAAATCAACCCATTTCTGCCCAATAACCTCTTCCTTAAAGAGGCTTATACTTGGCATATCTTGGGAAATTTCACGGAAAACATCAGCATCAAGGCTCGCGGATGACCCAGGAGCGGCACTCTCTGTCACCTTGATTGCTTTTGCGAGCCCCTCCTCGCCGTGAATGAGGCGGGTCAGCTCTTCCGCTAGGCGCCTTTGCACCGTATTAGGAACATAATCGGAAAGTCGCATCGAGGCTTCTAGCTCATGAATTTCATCCATCTCTAAGAACGTCAGCATCGCCATCATCCGGATAACGTCTGCATCAGGGATGCGGATAAAATACTGGTAAAATTGATAGGGAGAACATTTATCTGCAGCAAGCCAAATAGTTCCTTCCTCAGTTTTTCCAAATTTTTTTCCATCGCTGCGTGTAAGCAAAGGAAATGTGAGCCCATAAGCCCCTTCTTTTCCCAATTTTCGAATCAAGTCAATTCCTGAAACAATATTGCCCCACTGATCGCTTCCCCCTGCTTGCACTTCAACACCATACTCTGTGCGCAGATGATAAAAATCATAAGCCTGCAGAAGCTGATAGCTAAATTCAGTAAAGCTAATCCCTTCCTCAGAATCGATTCTGGAACGCACCATCTCTTTTGCAAGCATTGTTCCTACTCGAAAATGCTTACCGACATCGCGCAAAAAATCAACTAAACTAAATTTAGAAAACCAATCGTCGTTATTGAGAATGATTGGACGGGCAGACGAATGAAAAAAGTCTAAAACAGCTTCAAAATGGCGCCGAATGCGCGTCACGTTATAAGTAATCGTGCTTTGATCCAGTAAAGGGCGCTCGACACTTTTTCCAGATGGATCCCCAATCCGAGCAGTCGACCCTCCTAAAATGACAACAGGGGTATGACCATACTTTTGAAACCAGCGCAAGACGATCATCCCAACTAAGTTACCAATATGCAAGCTATCTGCGGTCGGATCAAACCCGATGTACACTTTCAAAGGTTTTTCAGAGCGAGCGATCAATTCTTCTCCTGCGATCGACTCAATCAGTCCACGTTGTTTTAAGCACTCAATAATATTAGACATACAATTATCTCTGACGTTTGTAAAAACGAGCTGCAGCTTCTTCAGCCGGCCCATTCATTTCTTTTTTTAAATTCTCTGCAAGCTGGCTCATCTTCTGACTGAGTTCCGCTGCATTCTGATTCTCATCAAACAGACAAATGCTTTTATTTTTTAAGACAATCCGATAAGAAGCATGACGCGCAATCCAGCGATGAATCTCAATTGTTTTTCTCTCGAGGGCTTGTGGAGTGATTTTTCGATCGATCGCGTCCATCTGACGTTTAAGTTTTTCACGCGCCTTTAGTGTTTTTGGACTCTCTTGTGCAATTGGCTTCTTTTCTTTCAACACACTCACCCCTTACTAGAACGGATTTGCCACATCGATAAATGAACTAGCCACCCCAAACTGTTTTATTAGCAATTTTGATAGGGCCATGACCCCAACCCTTTCTGTGGCATAATGTCCAAGGGCAAAAAAATTGACTTTTCTTTCATGAGCAATATCCCAAATAGGCTCATCAAAACTTCCCGTAATAAAACAATCCACTCCCTGATCCGCAGCTTGGATAATATCCCAATGCGCGCCACCGGATACAAGAGCTGCTGAAGAGACAACCGACTTTCCCCCAAGAGCACACTGTGCCGGATGCCCATAATACGTTTCGAGCAAGATGCGAAATTCATCAATTTTCATCGGTGCAAACTGTCCTTTGACACCAATGGAAGTATTTCCATGAACGCCAAAAGCAGAGCGATCCTTCCATCCCAAATCTTCCGAAGCTTTCCAGTTATTCCCAATTTGTATATGTGCATCAAGCGGCAAATGGTAAGCAAACAAGGAGATTCCATGCTCTAGCAAGTGGCGAAGCTTTTCTTTCTTAGGCCCAATGATCGGGAGGGGATCTTTTTGCCATAACATTCCATGATGCACAATCAGTGCATCCGCCTTCATCTTTACAGCGGCCTCAATCACTTCTAGACTTGCAGAAACAGCGACAGCAACGTTCTTAACACCCCCTTTCCCTTCAACTTGAAGTCCATTCGGACAATAATCTTGAATCGAACTTGGAGACAAGAGCTGATCGAGAAATAGAGAAAGAGCTTGTAATGTAATCATGATTCTTCAAAAATTAGAATTTCTATCAGTTTACTTTATTTTCATTCATATGTCCACAGAAGAAATCAAAAAAAAGGTAGGAGAAACAGCAGCCGGATTGATCGAATCGGGAATGCTTGTTGGGATCGGAACGGGCTCTACCGTCCATTATTTCATCCAAAGCCTCGGCGAACGATGCCGGCAAGGATTGAAGATCCACGCCATCGCAAGCTCTTTAAACTCAATGAAACAAGCTCAAAAAGGAGGAATCCCCCTTTTAAACAGCAGTGAAGTGACTTCTCTTGATCTCACTATTGATGGCACCGATGAGATCGACCATGCAAAGCGGATGATCAAAGGAGGCGGAGGCGCACTTGTACGGGAAAAAATCATTGCGACAATGAGTCGGGAAATGGTTGTCATTTGCGACGAGACAAAGCTCGTCCCTTATCTTGGGAAAGCAAAACTGCCTGTGGAAGTGATCCCTTTTGCTGAGATGGCTACACTGCATCAGATGAAAAAGCTTGGATACACAGGAGAGCTGCGCACACAACCGGATCAGTCGCTTTTTGTGACAGACAACGGAAACTACATCATCGACATCCATTTTTCCGAGGTACGCCAACAGCCAGAAAAAGACCATGAAGCCTTGATTCAAATTCCCGGCGTTGTTGAAACGGGATTCTTTTTCAACTTAGCTGGCAGGGTCATTGTTGGCTTTTTTGATGGGCAACTTGTCATAAAAAATTAGGGAGCTCCCATGGAGTTGATTCCGATCACTTTTTATAAGATCATGCAGTCCCGCTCTTATACCGTCATTATTCTAGGGACGGAAGCCAAACGGTTTGCGATCTACACAGAGCCATTTGTCGGACAAAACATCCAAAGCTACTTAGCAATGGAGCAAAAACCCCGCCCCCTTACCCATGATTTAGTGACCTCTCTCTTTAAAGGCCTTAATATCACTCCTATTCAGGTCGTGATTACTGATATCGAGGACACGATCTACTTTGCCCGCCTGTTTCTCGAACAGACAATCGGAGATCAAAAAGTCATCCTCGAGATCGATGCCAGACCCAGCGACTGCATCACGCTAGCTTTGATGAATAACATCCCTTTCTTTTGTCGCAAGGATATTTTCGACCAAACCGTTGCCGTCGAAGATTAGTACATAATTGATAAAGTTTTTGCAACTATGTACTAGTACAGTTTAAACAAAGTTCTTGAAATTATTTTTGCGTCAAAGTCCCGGGGTTGGATCGGGATTAAGAGGAGCTGTGTTCATAGACACAGCCCCCCTTAATCCCGATTCAACCGCGGGCGCTTTCACGCGGAAAATAACACCAAGAACTTTGTTTAAACTGTACTAGTAACTGATATTGAATTTATGCTGAGCCAAATCTAAAATTGATTTAACTGCAAGCTCAGCATCATCTCCTACCGCCTCAACTTTAATTTTGGCGCCCCTAACAGCTGCAAGCATTAAAATCCCTAGCAGCGATTTCGCATTCACACAATTGCTCTGATAACTAAGCGTTACATGCGACTTGAAATGCACGGCGCACTTCACAAGTTCAGTCGAAGGACGCGTATGCAATCCTTTCTCATTAACTACAGTAAACGTATCTCGGTATGAATTAGTCATATTTCCCCTAAAAATAGGTCTGTCATGAAGTCCAGAGAAGTACATACCTAATTTAGGAAATTTATGGCAATCTTTTTTCGAATGTATGCAACAAATCATCTAATTCCGTTACCAGATGACCAAAATATCCAATCGCAGCTTTGACAGGCTCCGCTGAGCGCATATCGACACCTGCCAGGCGCAACGTATCAATCGGATAAAGGCTCGAGCCAGATGACAGGAACTTGAGGTAGGAATCCCGCGCACTACTTCCCTCCTTCAAGACCTTTTCACATAAAGCTAGCGAAGCGCTTATCCCCGTTGCATATTGATAGACATAAAAATTGGAATAAAAATGGGGAATCCTCGCCCATTCAATTTGAATTTCCTGATCAAAAGCAACATCAGGTCCAAAATAATCTCGGATTAACTCGAAATATGTTTCCTTAAACAGCGAGGGTGTTAATGGCCTCCCCTCTTCCGCCCACGCATGCACTTTTAGTTCAAACTCAGCAAACATGGTCTGTCTAAATAACGTTGCCCGCATATCATCAATCTTCTGATTAATCAAAAAGGCCCGTTGCTCTGCCTTCAATGGCTTTGTTAACAAGTGACGCATCAGCAGCTCTTCATGAAACGTCGAGGCCACCTCTGCAACAAAAATTGAATACTGTGAATACTGATAGGGCTGGTGTTTACGGCTTAACCAAGAATGCATGCTATGCCCAACTTCATGGGTCAATGTTTTCATGTCTTGGAAAGTTCCTTGATAATTCATCAAAATATAGGGCATGCTATCATAGCATCCGCTTGAATATGCGCCTGAGCGCTTCCGTTTGTTCTCATATCGATCGACCCAGCGTTCAACTGTAAGTCCACGCCTTACCTGATCTTGGTACTCACGTCCCATCACTTCAACCGACTCCACAATAAGCTCCACAGCTTCATCATAAGGCACGACCATCTCTGCTTCTTTCATCAAAGGCACTGATAAGTCATATAAGTGAAGTTCTGAAACACCCAGATGGTGCTTACGAACCTTTAAATAGCGATACAAATCGGGAAGTTGCGCCCGAACGGCCTGTATCAAGGAAGTGTACACAGAACGATCGATCTGTTGAGGAAACAAAGCGGCTTCCAGGCAGGAAGAAAACCTGCGGGATTTACATTCAAACAACAAATTCTGGATCTGGCCATTTAACAACTCACTTAATGTGTTTTCATGCAAAAAATAGGCTTGATGCAGATGCTTAAATGAGCTCTCCCTTAAAGAGCGATCTTGACTGCGCAGATAAAGCTGATATTTTCCATGAGTTAACTCATGCACATGTCCTAGACTATCCACTGCGGGCTTAAACTTGATATCGGCATTATTAAAGGCACTAAATGCCTTATGAGCGGTTTGCTGGGCATTACCACTCAATGCCAACAGCTCCTCTTCTCTTGCACTCAGCGTATAGGGTTTTAATCGAACGATCTTCTCAAGATAAAATTTAAATTCACTTAATTCAGATGCTGCAAGCATTTTTTCCAATTGTTCTTGAGGAAGATGCAATAATTCAGGCTCAATCCAAGAAGATTCTTGCCTAAAAGCAAAGAGCAAGGAAATAGCTCTAGAATACGCCGCTTTCGAGACTTCATCTGCAACATCCTCATCATGTCTTAAATGTGCGTAGGTGTACAGCTTAGTTAGCATTCGATCAATCGTTAACACCAGTTCAATAAGCGCTTTGAACTCAAAGACACTACTTGACCATTTAGAGCGAAAGACCCCAATTTCAGGCCAATGAGGAGAGCTTGCCTCTCTACCCCAGACCTTCATCTCTTCCTCCCAACTCTCCCAAGAAGGATAGAGAGCTTCAACATTCCAACAATCTTCCGCTTTGACCTCGCTTCTATCCATCGTTAATTGCTGCATTGCCATTTCCTCCTATGCTTTGAACCGGAAGGAGTATATATACCAGACTCACTGATAACCACTCAAAATCAAAATAATTTTTTCACAACTTTAGCACTCAACACTGCTTAGTGCTAAATCCGTTGCTTAAAATTCCCCTCTTGTCTAAAATGCCACTTAAGATATCCTCGAAATACTTGATAGAACTTTTAAGGAGAAAACAATGGCTCAGCAAACCACAAAAAAAACGACACTGAAACCTTTAGGAAACCGCGTTCTTGTGCAACGTCTCGAACCAGAAGAAACTCTCAAAGGGGGCATCATCCTCCCCGATTCCGCAAAAAAGAAACAAGAAACCGCTCAGGTGATTGCAATCGGCACCGGCACAACAACGCCAGAAGGAAAAGAGATTCCTATTTCTGTACAGATCGGCGACCGCGTCCTTATGGATAAATATTCCGGTCAAGAAGTGACGATCGACGACGAAGAGTTCGTCATCTTGCGCGCTGATGATATTATTGCAATTATTAATTAATGGTTATTTAAGGAGCTAAACCATGGCAGCTAAAAACATTAAGTTTAAAGAAGATGCACGCCAAAAAATTTTAAAAGGCGTTCGAACCCTTGCCTCTGCTGTAAAAGTCACCTTGGGGCCCAAAGGTCGCAATGTTGTGATTGATAAATCTTACGGCGCCCCTCACATCACCAAAGACGGTGTGACCGTTGCTAAAGAAATCGAGCTGGAAGACAAACACGAAAATATGGGCGCTCAAATGGTCAAAGAGGTGGCCAGCAAGACAGCTGACAAAGCTGGCGATGGAACGACCACGGCAACAGTTTTAGCTGAAGCAATCTATAGCGAAGGATTGCGTATTGTGACTGCCGGCGCAAATCCTATGGAAGTCAAAAAAGGGATCGAACTTGCCGTTAAAACAATTACAACCGAGCTGCAAGCCTTAAGCAAACCTATCCAAGACCGCACAGAAATCGCTCAAGTTGCAACGATCTCAGCAAACGGCGATGCTGAAATTGGTGAAATCATTGCCAAAGCAATGGAGCGTGTTGGCAAAGATGGAACCATTACTGTTGAAGAAGGCAAAGGGTTTGAAACTCATCTCGATGTCGTTGAAGGAATGAGCTTTGATCGGGGTTATGTCTCTGCTTACTTCGTGACCAATCCAGAAGCCCAAGAATGCGTTTATGATGATGCTTATCTCTTGATCTACGAGAAAAAGATCTCCGCAGTAAAAGAGTTCTTGCCTATCCTCCAAGCCGCAGCTGAGTCAGGTCGCCCGCTCATCATCATCGCAGAAGATGTCGACGGCGAAGCGCTCGCAACACTCGTTGTCAACCGTCTCCGCGCTGGCCTTAAAGTCTGCGCAGTCAAAGCTCCTGGTTTTGGCGATAGACGCAAAGCCATGCTCCAAGATCTTGCGATCTTAACTGGTGGACAGCTGATTAGCGAAGAGCTTGGCATTAAACTCGATAGCGTCACTATCGATATGCTCGGACGTGCGCAGAAGATCGTTATCGGCAAAGAAGACACAACGATTGTTCAAGGAATGGGAAGCAAGGAGCAAATCCAAGAGCGCATTGCTCTCATTAAACGACAAATTGAAGAAGCAACATCTGACTACGATAAAGAAAAACTCCAAGAGCGCTTAGCAAAACTTGCTGGCGGCGTTGGAATCATCCATGTTGGAGCAGCGACAGAGATTGAAATGAAAGAGAAAAAAGATCGCGTTGACGATGCCGTTCATGCGACAAAAGCTGCTGTCGAAGAAGGAGTCTTGCCTGGCGGGGGCGTTCCTTTCATTCGGTGCATCCCTTCTCTCGAGAAATTGGCTGCAACCCTAACCGGCGACACAAAAGTCGGCGTTGAGATCATCATAAGAGCCATTAGCTACCCGCTGCGTCAGATTGCTGAGAACTCGGGTGAAGAAGGCTCCATCATCGTTCAAAAAGTGGCCTCAATGGGAACACATGAAGGATGGAATGCGCTGACAGGAGAGTTTGGAAATATGCTCAAAATGGGAATCCTCGATCCGACGAAAGTCGCTCGCCTTTCCATCGAGCTTGCAGCTTCCATCGCAGCTCTCTTGCTGACCACCGAAGCGATCATCACAGACGAAGTTGAGGAGAAAGCTCCTCCTGCAATGTCTGGTGCTGAATACTAAACGGCTTTAAAAAAAAGGCGCTCCCGTTAAGAGGAGCGCCTTTTTTATGCGCTAAGCTCCCCTTCACTTTCATCTCTGCACTCAGCATTGAAGAGCCCTTTAAAAGGCTGTAAATACTTTTGAACTCCTCCACCTGGCTGATCAAGGAGGTTCTGTAACATGTTCTTAATATTTTGCTTCTCAAAGACCGACTTGAGCATTTGGCCCAAGACAGAGTTCATAACCTGATCCATCGGAAGCCCCCCTTCACTGCTGACATTTGTGAGCTCAATCCGATTGATACGAGGAAGCTTCTGCACCTTGCCCCCCTCTTTGCGGTAGACAACGTCCACATCAATATTTGTGAGCACTAAACGGCGGATCAAAACAGAGCGCTCGGAGCTCTTTTTTGCCTTTGGCTCCATCTCCATATGGCGCTTTAAGTTCGCCATAATTTGGGTCCAGTTGCCATCTGTTCCTGAGGCGGACTTGAACTCAAGCCCCAAGTAAACATCAGTAAGGTCGATCTCATCGATCACAATTTGCTGATCTAAATAACGCGTAAAGGGAGCGTGCACATCAATTTGTCTACAAGAAAATGCCTTGGAAAGAATCGCTGAAGGGGGATTTCCTACAACCACCTTCTCAATGCCAATTTGCCCCCACGATAATGTCATATCATCAATGCTTACTGAAACACTGAGCTTCTTCGATAGGTTATTAGCCACCATATCAGGCATCCGCGACCAAAATACAAACCCAACAACGACAGCCGCCAATACAGCCACAACCACAATCCCCAAAACAGACGATAATAACGTTTTCATGCTTTTAACCTTTTTAATTTAAAATTATTATAACATTATTTTTAATTCAACTCATTTTATTGGACCATGAATGAGCCGCTTGAGATAAGGAACGAGCATAAAACTCACAATCGCCAAGCAAAGGGAAACGAACCCATAGACAAAAAATGCATGAGAATACACCTCTAAAGAAACAACAGAAGAGGTCTCTGCAGGAACGGATGCAAACGTAGCAAGTCCTCCCCCAATTGCAAAAGCGGCAGATTGGGTTAAAAACCACACTCCCATCATCATCCCAACCAAGTGTTTAGGAGATAATGTCGTGATCATTGCAAGTCCGATAGGCGAGAGCAATAACTCCCCTATCGTCTGGAGAAAATAACTCCCGATAAGCCACCATGGAGAAGTTTCCCCCATCTGCCCAAAATAACGCCCACCAACCCCTAAGAGTAAAAATCCAAGCGACATCAACACAATTCCAATGGAAAATTTCATCGGTGTCGACGGATTGGCTTTTTTGCGATCTAACGCAATCCATAGCCGACTTAAAACAGGGCTCAAGAGGATAATGAAAAATGGGTTAAAAAACTGCGTAAATTCAGCATCAATCGTGATTCCTAAAAACTGATGACTCATGTTTCGGTCTGCAAAGAGCATAAGAGATGTGAATGTTTGATTATACAAAGCCCAAAAACCAATCGAAATCAGAATCAGAATCAAACAAGCGACCATCTTATTTCTTTGCGAGGGCCTTTCCTTTAATAGAAAATAGAGCACAACACCTAACGTGAGCAGGGCAGAAAATCCCAGAACCACATCGGTCTCAGCGGGAAAACGGAACAGAAAAACCATCAGTGCGACTGCCGCAATAATCCCAACACTCAATAAAGCGTAGAAAGTAACCGCATCTCCCCGCTCATGCAAAGGACTGAGCAAAGGCAGTCCTCCACAGCTTCTTAAACGACGTCTTCCAATAAGAAAAGTGATCAGTCCAATAAACATCCCTAATGCCGCGAGCAAAAATCCCGCATGCCAACCAATATGGAAGACAATGGCGCCTGTAATGAGGGGGGGGATCAAAGAGCCAATATTAATTCCCATATAAAAGAGGGTGAATCCCCCATCCCGCCTCGGATCATTGGCGCGGTAAAGATCTCCAACCATACATGATACATTCGGTTTAAAAAAACCATTGGCCACAATGATTACACTAAGTCCTAAAAAGAAAAAATGGGGAGTAGGAATTGCCGTTAACAGATAGCCCACAGTAAGCAACACCCCGCCGATGAGAATAGCCCGTTGATATCCAAGATACCGATCTGCCAGATACCCCCCAATCACTGGGGTTAAATAGAGCATCGAACTAAATGTTCCATAGAGAAGATAAGCGCGATTATCCGTCATGAAAAGCGCTTTGGTCATATATAGAATAATGATCGTTTGCAGCGTATAAAAGCCGAACCTTTCCCAAAGTTCAGTGAAAAAGAGAAGATACAATCCCCTCGGCTGACCAATCCGTTCCATCTTTCCAGAGCTCCTCATTTCAACGAGGCTATAAATCTTCTCTGGATTTCTGGCAAAAGAAATGTAAAATTATTTTTTACAATCAACCAAGCCGCACGCATCAATCGCTTTAACGCCGGGGTTTTCCTTATAGCACTTAATCAGAATCCGAAAACCCGTGTAAGTCTGGGTCTGATTTGCAGGGGAATCGCTAAACTGGTCTCTGGAGAAATCTCCACTCTGAATCAATTCATAATATAAATTCCTTGGCGCCTGATAGTTAGAGCCAGATGGTGACATTGCCATAACCTGCCCTTCAGATTCAACGGTGAAGTAGCGGAAATTCTTATCCACGGTCAACTGAGCAGCCCGCTTCATTGCAATTTCCTTGGCAGCCTCTTCGCTCATTCCATCTTCCTGAACAATCACCACAGCAAACTGATCTTGACCTGTTTGGTACTGAATCGTCTGCCGATCAGCGTCCGCAAGAGTATCTTTCCCGCAAGCCACTAATAATAAAAGAGACAAAGTATATAATAACGATCTTTTCATATGATCATCCACAAACAATTACAATGCAATTATCTTTATAATAACACATTAATAATTATTTAAAACAAATAAACGCAATTACACCCAAACAACTTCAAAAGCTTGAGTTTAGGCGCGCCAAAGCTCAAGCTTTTGAAGTTGTTTGGGTATAACTCTCAACCAAATACTCCAAAGCCTCTCTCTGAGATTCATGAGCTAATGAGACGACAGAGTAGAGAGGTCTTGAATCCAATCCGTCAATGAACGAATAGTCGAGAGCTGAAAACCGAATCCCAAAAGGGCTTTTTGGATGAGATTCCAAAAAAAGACGAAGGCTACGCAGCGTCGTTCCATGACCGCTTTTCACTTCAATTGGAAGAATCTGTTCTCTCCTTTGAATCAAGTAATCCACCTCAGCTGAGCTATTTTTTTCTTTTCGTTTCCAAAAATTGAGTTCAGCCTTAATCATCGGACTAGAATAACAGAGCAATTCCTGAGCAACAAAGGCCTCCGCTATTTCTCCTCGATTCTCAAAACCCTCTAACGGGCGCAAAAACCAAATAGAAATATCAGCTCCTAAAATCACTTGGCATAGAGCAACATCTAAATAAATGACTTTAAAGATGTCAAAATCAACTTCTGCTCCAATGGGGATCCCTTGTCCTGAAGCATACCGAACCACATGAACGATATTCGCCCGTTCCAATAATTCTAAAGCAGGGGCAAGCTCACGCTTCCTGTAGTCTCCATGCACTTCGCTATAGGTAAACTCCTGTCCAATCATATGCGGAATTTGACGGAAAAGCTGCTCCAAATATTTAACCTGGGCCTTTCTTGCATATTTCTCAAAATCTTGTCGATACGTTGCTGCGATTTGATGCAGGACATCTAAAGAGAGAGCAGGATCTTTTGTCTGAATCCACCTAGTAACAGCTTCGGGCATTCCCCCTATGGAAAGGTATTCACCGACAAAATCTAAAATTCGAGAATGAATCGGTTCTTCCATAGAAGAATTATGTGGATGATTGAGAATTTTGTGCGCAATCAGCTGATTTCCTGAGGCAACGAGATACTCCATGAATGATAGAGGATACATGTAGAGCATCGAAATCCTACCGACTGGCACACCGACTTTTTCGATTGCAAATTCTAATAAAGAACCTGCTGCAATCAAATGAAGAGCTGGCATCTCCTCAAAAAAATATCTCAAAGCAAGAATCGCCCGGGGAGCTTCCTGAACTTCATCGAAAAACAGCAGCGTCTTTCCAGGAATAATAGGAGTTTTTAATAGCAACGAAAGGTCAAGAATGAGCTTTTCTGGACTGAGATCCTTTTCAAAAAGCAAAACGGCTTCCCGCAATTTCTCAAAATTAACCTCAACAAAAGACTCAAACTCCTGACCTAACCTCCTTACAGCATACGTTTTTCCTACTTGCCTTGCCCCTCTAAGGATCAAAGGCTTACGAAATCGATCATTTTTCCACTTATCCAAATGTAAATCTATGATTCTCTTATACATGGCCGAATTCCAAGGTAAAATTCATCTATTTTTGGTCGTATTCCAAGGCAAAATTAACAAACTTTTGGTTAAAAAACAACCCAAAACCCAATTTTCTCAGAAATCCCCCTATCTAATTTAAAAAAATTAAGCTCTACAGCTACACTTAAGAGAAAAAAGGAGACTCGTATGGAAAAACCCACCCTCGTCCTCATCCCAGGATGGGCCGGAAACCAAACCCTCTGGGAACATCAAGCACATGCCCTAAAGGATATCGTTCAGACTCAAGTGATCGTGATGGACAAAGAGACCACTAGAGACGCAATGGTCGAAAGGGTGCTTAAAGAAGCGCCAAGACAATTTGCCCTTGCAGGTCAGTCCATGGGGGGATGGGTAGCTGAAAAGGTTGCAGCCACTGCGCAAGATCGCGTCACCAAGCTGATCCTTGCCAATAGCTGGGCGAGCCCAGATCCAAAACTTAATAAGACCCAAGCTCAGGTAATCCAGGCTATCCGCGCAGGTCAACTGGAACAGACAGTTGCAACGCAGCTCCACATGATCCTATATTCCGATCGGTTAAATGACCTTCCCTTTCTTGAAAAACTTAAAAAGATGATGTTGAGCTTGAGCCCCGAGCTCCTTTGTTCCCAAATGCAAGCGATGCTTGATGACTATGTCTCACTGCCCCTTCTTTCACAGATTAAGGCCCCAACGCTCATCATTCATGGAAGACAAGACCATCTGTTTTTATTAGAGGAGCAGCAGAATCTAACCAAGAAAATCCCCAATGCGAGACTTGCGATCATCGAGGAGTGCGGCCACGTCTCTCCAATGGAGCAGCCGCAGGCAGTTACAGCTTTAATTAGGCTGTTTTTAGGTGATTCGTTTGCTTGAACCAGAAGCACTATAGTCAAAAATTGTAATTGTGAAAAAAAATTCACTTTACCTAAAATTCCGTCCTATTTTCAACAGGTAAAATATGAAACGGAATCTCCTTCTCCTTCTTCTCTTAGCCCCGCTCCTCGCATTTACGGATCTTCATCAACTGTTCCCTGAAAATGAAGATCCAACCGTCTTCCATCATGTCAATGTCATTACTGGAAATCTGAACATCTCTTTCAAGGATGCCGTCATTCAAGGCGCACAACCCATCTACATCCAGAGAACCTACTCAAGCACTGGGGCTCTCGAGAGAACTCCCAATAATCTCGACATCATTCTGAAATTGATGCGCGGTGGATGGATCGTTCAAGGAGGATGGAATTTACTCCCACATACCGTCCTACTTATAGAGGTTCAATATGACCGAAAGAAATTTAAAGTATACTTACCCGA
This sequence comes from uncultured bacterium, assembly GCA_964461105.1. GTDB lineage: Bacteria > Chlamydiota > Chlamydiia > Chlamydiales > Rhabdochlamydiaceae > JAGVMG01. The sequence goes on along the minus strand of CAYWSY010000011.1, from coordinate 16,130 downwards.
ACCAAACGGAAATATCATCCCCTATGTTTACAGTCATAAAGGCTCAAAGCACACCATCTTCCTAAAACCTAAGACCAACGCCGCCCAAGTCTCTGGTAAGCTCAGCAGACGAACCAACCCACAATACAATCTTCTGAAGATCGACCTTAAAGAAGGACTCGCTACATTGCTCCTACCTGATGGCGGTCAGAGGATCTATCGGGGCAAAAGCTTGCATGATTACATTTATAATAGTACCAGCAAAACCTATTACCTTCTTGATACAGAAAAACTCCCAAGCGGCCATCAAATCTGTTATAAACATGATAAAAAAACGACCCATCTGAAAAAAATCGTGTCGACAAATCCTGTGGGGAACAAAGTTTATGCGACTGTTAACATCGACTACTCTGAATCAAAAAAACGAAAGCCATTTAAAATCAAATTTAAAGCCTCTGATGGAAAGCAACTTCATTATAAAACAACGTGGCACGAAGGTCGTGAATATATCAACGAAATGCAAAGTAACTGCCGTCCTCACGAACAGTACCACTTCACTCCTGGAAGAAAAGGGATCGGGGCGCGCCTTGGCTCCATCGATTTAGCTGGAAAAGAACCCTTTTCAGTTCAATATTACCTTCCGTCGAACAAAAAGAAAGAAAGAAAATGGGCTGAACAACCAGAGAAAAAGGAATTCCACATAGACAAAGTGGAAAAGATTCTAGCACCTGTGGGACCTAATAGTGAAAAAATTGAGGTCGCTCATTTTTCTTATTATCCCAATCGAACAGATACTAAAGACGCAGAAGGACTTCTTGTAAGATACCATCACGATTCAATGCGATTAACTCTGATTGAATATTTCAATGAAAACGATCAACTTCGATCTCTTCAAAAATTTTACTGGGATGGGACAGAGCTGCGCTGTAAAGCGATGTTCGATGAGAATCATCAACCCCTATTTGCAAAAACATTTATCTACGATGCAGGGAATGTCATCGAAGAGGTGTTATGGGGAGATCTCACTGGAAATAAAACGATGCCATTGCAAATCGATGCATCTGGAAGATGCAGTGGCGCAGAGAGTTATCGCAAAACCTATTCTTACTACAAAGACCAGTTTAATCTTCTCAAAACTGAACATGAGGAAGAAGGTCCGAATTATGAATATTTATACAAGCCCGGAACCGACCTTTGCATAGCAAAACTAACGAAAGACAAAGAAGGCACAATTATTGTTCGAGAATTTTCATTTTATGATCACGATAATCTGCTCATTCATGAGATCATCGATGACGGTTCTTCCTCTGAGTCTCATGACGTAAGAGGTGTGTCACAACGTCTTGAAAAACACTATGAGCGCAATCAAGCCTCTGGCTTAATAGAAACACTTTCTGAATCTTACTTGGACTCTAAAACGCAAACATTAAAGACATTAAAAACCATCAAATATTCCTACCTGAACCAGAAAATTCATACTGAAGAAGTTTTCGATGCCCTAGGAGTTAGCCGATATACGATTACGACAGATTATAACGATTTCGGTCTTATTACGCGCAAAACAACTCCTCTAGGCAGGGAAAATACTTATTATTTTAATGCCGAAGGCAATCTCGAAAAATCTAAGGAAGTCGGCTCTTCTGAAAGAAATTTTGTCTACGACCAAGCAAATCGGATGATACGCATTGAAGAGCCTGATTCGGGAAAAATCGCGATGACTTCCTATGATCTCAAAGGGAGGATTCTTACACAAACCGATTTTAGAGGAAATCCAACGATTCACACCTATGACAGCTTCGGAAATCGAAAGACGACTCAACTTCCTGAATTTAAAAACGAAGAAGGGCTTGCATGCCACTCAATTCTAAAATTTGATTATGATTTGCATGGAAATCTCACCTTAGCAAAAATGCCTCTGAAAGAGAAGACATTGACTGCCTATAATCTCTTCAGAAAACCTACTTTCGTGATTCAAGCTGATGGAACTGAAATCCGTCATTCTTACAATAGAAACGGCACTTTAGAAAGAACTCAGTATTCAGATGGGACTGAAGTACATTACAAATACGATCTATTTAACAGACAAACTGCCAAAACAATTTACTCGAATTTAGGAGACGTTCTTCATTAGGAAGAGTGGGCATACAACTCTTTCCAACTGCTTTCTCACGTCGATGCAAGAGGGTTAAAAACAGAATTCACTTACGATGGAGCTGGACGAAAAATTGAAGAACAAGCGCATGATCGAAGAGTCGCCTTTACCTATGACGCTCTTGGCTTTCTAGAAAAAACAGATAACGGTGTCATCACGTTAGTTCAAAAACACAATGTTGAGGGATTTGTTGAAGAGCAATGGGAAGAAGATTCGACAGGTCGTATTGAAAATTGGATGAAGTACTTTTACGATATAGAGAATCGCAAAGAAAAGGCCATACGTAAAACCTCACAAGGAGAATCGGTTGATTTATTCAGTTACACAAATCACAAACTCTCCAGCCATACCGATCCAAATGAACATGTGACGACATTTGTTTGGGATGAATTTTTCTTAAATGAATTGGGTCAACAAGTCTTGCAAAAAATCACAACCGACCCTCTTGGAAGATCAACAATTGAAACCTACGATGCTGGCGAGCGACTCGTATCGCGGGAAAAGAAGAATCCAAACGGACAGATTATGTTCAGAGAGAATTTCTTCTACGACCTTTCAGGAAATCAAGTGAAACGAATCTCCTATATTTATGCAGATGGCATACCCTTAAGAGAAATTGATATCACATGGAAATATGATGCAATGGGAAGGATCAAAGAAGAAACTGAAAGTGGACAAAAGACTACTTTTTTTGATTATGATTCTAGAGGTCATCTTGAATGCAAAACATTGCCAAGCAAAGATCGTCTTCACTATTCCTATGATGGTGCCGACCGTTTGATGGAATTAACCAGCTCAGATGGAACCATTCACTATCGATACTCTTATGAAAACGGCCCCGATCCCACGCAAATTTCCGATTTAGTTCAAGGAATAACGTTATCACGTCGCTATAACCGCTTCGGGCAAGTCATTTCTGAGACAAATAGCAGAGGATTATCGAGCGAATGGAACTATGATTCAATTGGCCGCTGCACCATGTTCACTCTACCAGATGGCTCTGCAATTGCATATCAAACTCATGGCACCCACATTGGATCTGTCCAGAGAGTAGATCCTCAAGGAAATCTTATATATGAGCATACTTACAGGACATTTGATTGCAACGGGCACGTCTCGGAGGAAGACCGTATTTTTAATTTGGGCTCAATTCAAACCTTTCACGATCTATTAGAACGCCCAAGCAACCAGATTTGCACTCAAATGGAACATTCAATTGAATATGGACCATCTGGATTAGTCACTCAAACCTACAACTCTCTTTTTGGAGAGAAACTTTATCAACATGATGCCTTGAATCAGCTAAAAGAGGAAGCAGGTCAAACGTACAGCTTTGATTCATTAGGGAACCCAACAGAATGTATAATCAATGATTTGAATCAGATCTCTGCCACACCAGAATGCAGAATAACCTACGATGACAATGGAAACCCCAAAGAAAGAACATTCGCAGATAAATTAATCGAGTATCAATTTGATTCTCTTGGAAGATTAATCGAAATCACCACTTCAGGGCAGAGAAAAATAGTCTATTTCTATGATCCCCTATCCAGACTCTTTGCGAAAGAAATCTATACTTACACCTCCAATTCCTGGCAAAAAGAGCAGAAAAACTTTTATCTTTACGACCGAGATCACGAGATAGGAACGCAAGATGAAAACGGCAATTCACAGGAGCTTAAGATACTTGGCCTAGGAATCCGAGGAGATATAGGAGCCGCTGTTGCGCTTGAAATCAGCGGAAAGACATACGCTCCCTTGCATGATTTTAATGGAAATATCTGTGCGATCGTCTCCCCTGATGGAACCATTGCCGAAACATATGAAACAGATGCTTTTGGAAAGGAGAACTCTACTGGCTTCATCAACCCTTGGCGCTTTTCATCAAAACGCAGTGAAGAAGGTCTTTTCTTCTTTGGTCTTCGTTTTTACGACCCTATTCTTGGGCGATGGCTGAATCCAGACCCCGCCGGGTTTATAGACGGAGCCAATCTCTACGTTTTTGTTCAGAATAGTCCACTTAATCGACTCGACCTGTTTGGATTATTTGCTGAAGACCCCTTTGCACAGGTCCAAATCAATATACCCATCCCTTTCATTCCTCGCTTACCAGGGTTTAATACATTACTCGGAAAAGGCACTATTGGAGGAATTGATGTAGATATCGTCCTTTGCTGTGGGCATTGGCATCAACTTCAATTTACACCCGAAGAAATTCAAATGGACAGAGTGGATATTATAAAACACCTGCATGAGCTGACACCGAACGAGGGAAGGTACTTCAGTTTAGTAACGGTTGGAAATGGGATCGACACCTCACTTGCAGAGTGCTTCAAAATGTCAGTGGAAGTAGGACGAGAAGTTGGCAGTACCCTTCTTATGGCTTTATATAATCCAACAGAAGGTGTACCTAGAGATATTTCCAGAACATACAAGGAAAGGGCTGGGGTTGAGACACCGAATGTTTGCTTGGCTCGTCAATTTATGGCAACGGTGGGCGAAACACTCTATAACATCAACCCGCAGTCACTTTGGCTCTGCATCCCCCACAGCGAAAATGGCGTCATTACAAAAAGAGGAATAGAGGGAATGACAGAGGGTCAGCAGCAGATTCTTCAAGAAATTCTTCATGTTTTTGCAGTCGGGCCAGCTGAATCCTTGCCTAAAGGGCAAGGAGCTTCCGTGATCAACGTGTATTCCGAAAAAGACTTTGTCACAGGATTTGGGCCTTGCGGGTATGCTAAACGTTTTATGAATAACTCTGATTATGATATTCGTGTATTATCTTGCATATCGAACAGAGTAGATCGAAATCTTTGGATAGCAGACCATGGGTTCTTGCAGCCTACATATCATAAAGCTTGGAGTGATCATATCGACCATCTGAAAGAAAAATTTAGATTTTACGGAGGTTCTTGTGAAAACAAACGTTAGAACATTTTTAATGATATTATTTTTAATAATAGGATGCAGTATGAATGCAAAAGAAACACAACCTGACAATTATGAAAAATATGTTAATGAGATTGTCGATGATTTTGTTAAACAAATGAAAACAAAGCATCAACTTCATTGCTATGGAAGCGGGGGCAGCATGCCTAAAGATGTTGAAAAAATAAAAGTTCTTTTTATTTCTTATCAACATTCAACTGTTGATGATGCTCGAAAAGTGGAAGTAGATGCGATTCAAGAGCTTTTACAACGCATTAATGCTCACGAAAAAATCAGACCCTATTTAAGAGAATACCCATTTGGTCCCAACAGAGTTGATATCTCAATTTCATTCCGAACAGAGACTGATGATCGCCCTCTTGATGGATCTGTTGCCTCTGTCTTCTTGGCTAAAGATAAAATCTTTTATAGGGCTGCCGAAATACAAATGCAAGAACCCACACCCCTCATCTACATGAATGAGAAAAATGAAGTAGTTAAAGAATTAATAGGGGGTGGACCAAGAGAGAAGTTAATTCCCTTAATGGAGGAAACTTATGAGGAAGCATTAAAGATTGTAAGAACAGCATCCCACGATAATTAGAATAAAAACGGCTTTTCTGCTATCATGATATCCGAAGCTAAGGTACATAATGGCCAGCTATTGCAGTTCTCTATCCACCAGATCCCCCTATACGGGAGTTCCCCTTCCCCTTTTAACAAATAATTCCGATGAAGAAGAGATCGGAGATCTCGGACAACTACATGTCCTTGACAAGGAAAAACCCTTGAAACAGCATCACATGAAGTCCTGACAAGGAAAATAACAACTGCCATACAGGATCTTAACACCTATTATTTCTCTCCATGGTTTGAAGGCGATTACTCAATCAAAGAATTCCAACTTCAAGCAAACTGAGCATGATACAACTCAAGTAACCGCTCCAACTCAAGCGCCTCATCTGGCGCAAACACAGCGTGCGCACAAGAAAAATCGTGGGCCAGAGTAAACGCATTAGGCACAGCAATGGTGAACATGCCGGCGCGCGCAGCTGCAAGCGAGCCTGTTCCACTATCTTCAAATGCCATGCATTGAACCGGCTCGAGCTCCAAGAGCTTTGCCGTATGCTGATAGATATAAGGTTTGGGCTTATTGACCCCATCAGCATCTTGATAATGATTCAGATCATCAATTCCCGATACAACAGCATCCATTGCATCCAAAATGCCCAAGTGCGCTAAATGAGCCAATATTTCTTCTCGATGTGCTGCCGATGCAACCGCAAGTTTATACCCCCTCTCTTTCTTATGCTGAATCAAGCGCTCAACCAAACGCACGTTTCGATCGATTGCAGGTAGCCCTTGGCTCATCAATTCAAGAAAGGCGGCGCTTTTATCTGCTGCAAGCGCTTCCGCGGAATCAAATTGGACTTTGTCATGCAACATCACAGAAATTGAAGAGATCGGAATTCCTGCTATCTGATGATATTCCTCAGAGAGTAGGTCCCCTCCCCGTTTCATCATTGCAAGACGCCAGCTTGCCATATGGGCATGTTCGCTATCAATTAACGTTCCATCACAATCAAAAATAAATCCCTTCATTTTACCCTCCATATCCGGTCTCTATTTTAGTCGCAGATTCTATTTTTTTCATGTAGAAATAACTCTTTCTCGCTAAAGTTAAAATTTAAAAATTACCGCTAAAGGAGCTCCCTGTGGCTAAAAAACATTCCCCTCTCGTTGTCATCACAGGTGCATCAGCTGGCATCGGTGCTGCAACGGCCCGCAAGTATGCCCATGAGGGGCACCGCGTTGTGCTGCTTGCTGATAAAAATGATATAATGATATAACGATGAAAAAATTCCTATCGTTTAATCATTATATCGTTCCAATCATTTTTTGTCTCATGCTTCGGAGGACTTTGCAGGTATCCTGCATCAACCTCACTTGCTGTCTATCGCAAGAAAACTTAATGCGAATAAACAATAAGATGGTTATATAAAAATTATATACCCAAACAACTTCAAAAGTTGGTTGGGTATACAGTCCTTAAATGAGAGGGGCCCTGTGCAAATTAAAACAATGACGCGTTTCAAAAAATTCTGTTCAGGCCACTACACCCTCTTATTACTCTTTATTATCCTTTTATTTACGTTTCGTCCTTATAATAGAGGCGAGATGTATACGGGGGTTTGGAAACTTCTAATTGCATCAACCATTTTAGCATCGATCTTTAACTGTCATCATAAACGAGTGATTAAATGGACAGCTTCTGTATTAGCAATACCGACCGTTGTGCTCAGTTGGATGAATCTGATCCATCCGTCTGAAAGTATCTTTGTTGCTAATGCTGCCTGCACTGTGATCTTTATGACCCTCTGTGCTGCATCAATCTTGTATGATGTTGTTTTAAGAGCTCATGTCACTCTTGAAACCTTAAGAGGCGTGATTTGCGCGTATTTCTTAGTTGCCTTCGTCTTTGCTTATCTCTACTTCTTGGTGGAATACATCATTCCTGGCTCATTTCAATTTACTGCAAAAGAAGTCCCAATCTATGCCTACTCATATTACATCTCTGAAATGCTCTATTTCAGTTTTGTAACTCTATTAACGATTGGATTTGGAGATATCGTTGCAGTCAAAGATGTCGGACAAACTTTCACAGTATTAGAAGGGATCATCGGCCAATTCTATGTCGCTATTTTAGTTGCTAGATTGGTGTCTGTATACTCGTTCTATTCCGATAAGCGACTACTGAGAGCCATCGAAAGAGACGTTAAGAAATGAATCAATGCCTTGTTTGACAGCTTCATAAGCTTGAGAGCAGGTCAAGTCTGCATTAATGAACGAACTTCTAATCCGCTCTTCTAGAGCTTTTAGTTCAGGATGCCGCACATGGGCAGCATATCTCGAAAACGCCTCCAAGATCGTCCGGTTCGCCGAATGATATTTAGAGAGATAGGCGAGGAAAACCTCAAGCTGTTCATAGACTTTTGGATCGCGCATGAGCATTCCCAGCCGCTCACACCGCCGAACCAAATCCCCATCTTCCTCATGCAAACTAAATAAAGCATTAAAATAACTAACAAGCGCAAACGACCTTTCACCACGAAAACATTGTCTTAAGGCTTCTCGGGCAAGGGAAATAAAATTAAAAAAGAAAACTGATTTAAAACTGTAAATCGCATAAAACGGCAGTTTGTGACTTGATAACACTTGTCCTAAAGAAGCATCTCCAACACATCCTGCAATCCCTGTTGATGCTGCTGTTAAGAGTTCTACATCTTGACCACATAAAGGAAACGGGTTAATGATAGATACTCTTTTCCCTGAAATAGGAAATTTCGTCATGCCAACTCGAACAAGATCTCCCTCTTCATTTTTTTTATAAAACTCCAGCTTTCTAATATGATGCTTATGGAAAAAACCTTGGGAAGCTTTTTCAAAATATGCTTTTTCAAAAGGAACTATGATCTCTAAATTCTTCTTCATCCTATTAAATGCGCAACAAGTTGCTAAAATAAACGGCTCAATCCATGGGAAACCAGGAATATCTGGATACGCTAACTCAGATTCTAGTTCAGCCTGCAATCCTCTTAAACGCTCTTCGTGGACCTGAATTTGTATAGAAAGGGAGTTTCTCCGATTTCCACGGTGTTTTGCGTCTCTAAGTTTCCGAATCCTTAACAAGTGGAATTCACATTTTCTAATTTTTTCACTTAAATGAGCCAGATCCTCTTTTTGTCCGATACTCATTTTGGGCATTCGATCCTTAACGTAGCCAAACACTAGATTTGTAACTCGATGGTACTGGCGGACATCCCTTGGCGAGGGGTCATTGCTACCTAGTAAAAATGTTCTTAAAACTGAGCATCTCAAGTGGAATAATCCATCATTTCTAATAGGATAAGAAAGAATCCCAAGATGACTTGGAGCAACACCCATTGATGTAAAAGGAGCTTGATTATGACAACCATATTCATACACGTTTAATGTAGAGTCCCTCAAATCAATTCCAGGAATCGGAAATGGAAAAGAGATGTTCATAACCAAATCTGCAGCCTCTAACCGACTCACCATGATTTGATATGCTTCCGTTTCGTAAAATTTCACGTCCTCTGGAACAGGAATGATCTCCGGCTGATAGCGTCGACCTTGCAAAATCAGGTCAACAGTTCGTTTTCGCTGTTCTGCATGAGCAATGGAGCAGAGGGCTGTAATATCCCACGTTGGGAATTGATTTTTGATGATTTCAAGCACCGTACAGATGTGACTTAAGTCACCGAACCCATCATGTAATACGACCCCATAGAGAATCACTTTAATTTCTCGTCCCTTTAAAGATGCTAATACGATAGGATAAAGGGCTTGGACAACTTGACCAAAATAAGCTGATAGATCTCGCTCTCCCCATAATCCAATAGTGGGATATAGGAAATCCCTCCCATTTTTATAGATATGCAACTTTCCGTCGATCTCTTCATATTCATTCGGATTATTTGCATAGAGAACATTCTCAATCTGCCGTAACACGTCTGGACCTTTGATCCTGCTCACTCCCGCAATGTTGCAAAGATGCATCAGAAAATCGAGGTGTTTATCATCAAGCGGACTATAACCTAAGCGCACCGCTCGGTATAAACGCCTAAAATCTGGATGATCCTGGGGGGGAATGATCCCCGCCGGATAATATGAAGAAGATGATAAGGATGTAGAACTGGAACTTGATGCCGCCATATTGAATCTATTTTTAAGTTTAAAAATAATTGTACATTAAAACATATTAAAAATCCACCAAGTCACTTCAAAAGCAGACAATTATTTACAGATATATATTGACAAAAGCAAACCCTTGTTTTACAAGAAGATAAAACAGGTAAAATAAATACTTAACATGCGCTTTTGTTATTTACTCTATACGGGATTACTCATTCTCTCGGGATGCGTCAGTCTTCCCAAGGATGAACAAACAGCAAATTTGATCGCCCCTCCTACTCTACAAACATCTGTACAAGAAGGACTTAAAACTTCGTTTTTTACAACTGGGGACTGGCCTACGCAAAGCTGGTGGGAGACCTTTCAATCAGACCAGCTCAATGGGCTTATTGAAGAGGCGATTGGACTCAATCCAACCCTTCAAAGCATAGCTCAGAGGATCAACTCCGCTAAGCAAGAGGCTGTGATTGCAAAGTCTCGGTTATTTCCCCTTCTTTTCTTCGATTTCACAGAATCTTGGACGTATTTGAGTCACAATGGCCTTTACCGGGCATTAAATCCAACTGTGCCTATCAATGCAAATCTAGTCGATTTAACCCTTTCATTTACCTATGAGTTTGACTTCTGGGGTAAAAATACCCATCTATTCCATGCAGCGCTAGGTGAGGAGAGAGCAAGGCGAGCAGAAACAGCTCAGGTCGAGCTGATGACAACCACAGCTGTCGCACAAGCTTACTTCGCCCTTAAAACGAATTTAATTCGAAGACAACTCTATGAACAACTCTATTGTGTGCGCCAAGAAATCTGGGGATTGCAAGAGCTGATGCACGCAGGAGCCTTGCGCTCTCGATTTTCCCCATTGCGCTCAGCTGAAGATGTAGGAGAGGCTCAAAAGATGCTGGCTAGCATTCAAGAAGAGGTCGCAACAACCCAGCACCAACTCAACCTCTTAGTTGGGAGAGGACCCGACACGCCAATTGAGGTCGATCCCGTGCTCAATGAATTTTCAGAGAGCTTAAAAATCCCAGAAACGCTCTCCCTTGATTTGTTAGCGCGAAGACCCGATCTCATGGCACAAGTTTGGCATGTCGAGGCGCTGGCTCATGAGGTTGGTGCAGCAAAAGCTGATTTTTATCCCAGCGTCAACTTGACAGCTCTCATGGGACTTGAGAGTATTTTTTACAGAAAACTCTTTCAGGAACAAAGTAAAACGGGCTCGCTAAAGCCTGCGATCCACCTTCCCATCTTTACTGCCGGCGCCATTCGGGCAAATGTCCGTGCAAAAAAAGCGGCCTTTGATGAGGCGATCTTTGCATACAATAATTTAATCCTGACAAGCGCTGCCGAAGTGGCAGACCTCCTTGTGCTTGCAGAATCCATCTTTTCTCAAAAACAAACGCAAGATGCCATTGTTAGCGATGCCCTTGATCGCCTATCTCTCATTGAACTGACCTTTGAGCATGGTTTAAGCGATGCTTTTGAATTCTATTCATTGCAAGAGGAAGTGATCTTAAAGGAACTTGAGAATGTGAATTTACTCTATGGTCAATATGTAGCTGCAATCAAATTAATCAAGGCGCTAGGTGGAGGGTATCACTCTGAATATGTGCCTCTAACGAAGGAGTCTGCATGAGCATCACTCCAAGTCCAGAAGCATCTCAAAGAGCTGCAGAAAGAAGACGGCTGATTGCCTGGTGGTATTGGTCAATTACAGCAGTGCTTGTCTGCACAGCGCTTCTCTATTGGGCTTTTGTGCTACGCTTTGAGGAATATACAGATGATGCCTATGTCGAGGGGAACCTAGTTGCCATCACTCCATTACATCCCGGATTTATCACTGCAATCCATACAGATGATACCTTCTTAGTTAACAAAGGGCAGCTGTTAATCGAGCTGGATCAAACAGATGCGGAAATTGCGCTTAACCGAGCTGCGGAACATTTAGGTCAAACTGTTCGGCAGGTCTGCCAAATGTTTCATGAGGTCTTTGCAATCCAAGCGGAAATTGAGGTGCGTAAAGCGGAATTGATTAAGGCGACTCAAGACTATGAGCACCGGATTAATGTCTTGGATGCTGGAGGTGTATCAGTTGAAGATTTTGAACATGCGGTAGCTGCTTTGCGCTCTGAATTTTTCTCGTTAATGAAAACTGAAATCCAATATGAGCAGGCCCTCTCACTCGTGCAAAACACATCGATTGCAAATCACCCCTTGGTCAAAGGTGCGGCAGATCAACTGCGCTTTGCTTGGGTTCAACTTTACCGATGCAAGATCTATTCACCTGTCAAAGGGCTCGCCTCTCAGAGAACGATTCAAGTGGGCATGTGGGTCAATGCAGGTCAACCCTTACTCTCAGTCATCCCCTTAGACCAGATCTGGGTCAACGCAAACTACAAAGAAACACAACTCAAAAAAATGCGCATCGGTCAGAGAGTTGCCATCACTTCTGATCTCTATGGAAGCGACGTCGTTTACCACGGAAAAATTGCAGGACTTCCTGGGGCTGCAGGAAATGCATTTTCCCTGCTTCCTCCACAAAACCTCTCTGGAAACTGGATTAAAATTGTGCAGCGGCTACCCGTGCGCGTTGCACTCGATCCAGAAGAGCTGATCCGCAACCCTTTGCGCCTTGGACTGTCAATGGAATCACGCGTCGATCTCCGCGATCAAGAGGGGCTTCTTGTTCCCACATCCGATGCAGGCTCCCCTACTTATGACACCCCAATTTTTGCTACTGAAGAAACTGGAGATCAATTGCTCATCAAGCGCATTTTGGAAGAAAACCGGGACCCGTCTCTCGAACAGTATTTTACACAGCCGTTAATCGTAAACTAATATGGAATCATCTCGAAAACTCACAGGCGTTTTTATCGCCATTTTTGCATCTCTCTTCCTCGTTGTCTATAATTTTGCTGTGACCAATATGGCAGCTATTTACATCGTAGGAGATTTAGGAGGCAGTAACGATACCGGATCTTATACAATCTCAATCTACGCCTTGGGCAATGCCCTCGGTGTTCCCTTTGGAAGAGCTCTCTACGAGCGTGTGGGGACCTTGCGCCTCTTTCTTTGGAGCATGCTGCTCTTTGCTCTGTTTTCAGAGCTCTGTTCTTTAGCTACAACCTGGCCTCTTTTTTTAACGTTTCGCTTTATTCAAGGATTTGTCAGCGGCCCTATTTATATCGTCACAAACAGAATGCTTATAGCATTAGGATCCCCTCAAAAAAAAGAACTCTTCACCATTCTCTTTCTTTCCATGTTTACGATGACTCCCGCAATCGGTGCAAGTATTGGTGGATGGATTGCCTATGATCTTGACTGGCGTTGGAACTTCCACTTCATTTTCCCTATACAGCTAATGATTGCTCTCTATCTTGGAGTAAAACTGAAAGGATTTGATTCCAATCTAAAAAAGGTGCCTTTTGATTTGGTTGGCTATATTTTTTTCTTCCTTGGCGTATTTAATTTAAGCCTTGCACTCATCATCGGGCAGGAATTTGATTGGTTTCGCTCCAATCTTGTTACTACAATGGTGATTGTAGGTGCATTAAGCCTCCTCTTCTTTATCTTGTGGGACTTAAATCACCCCTACCCAATTCTTGCTATCTACTTAATGAGAAGACCTATTTTCACCTTTGGTCTTCTCAATCTTGCCATCCTCTTCTCCGCGTATTTTGGTACGCTCATGCTTCTTGCCCTTTGGCTCGGACTCTACGTAAACTATACCCCGATTTGGCTTGGAGTGCTTGTCTCGACCATGGCCTTAGGCAGCCTCTCCTATATTTTTTTAGCCACTAAACGGCTAGGGAAAAGGGATACCCGTATCTCCCTTGTGCTAGGAATTCTTCTTCTTGCGATTTCATCCTTTCATACCACTACTTTTAATGAACAAGTCAACTTTGAGAGAATCATCCTCTCTCGCGTCGTTGCAGGCTGCGGATTTGCCCTCTTTCTTCCACCAATCTTCAGGCTCTGCTTTAACACATTTACAGATGAACTTGGCCCAAAATTGATCGGAATGTTTCAATTGGTCCGCTCGCTTGCAAGCGGACTTGGAGCATCCATTTACACAACGCTCTGGCAAAGGCGACAGGTCTTTTACCATGATCGATTGGGAAGTCAGCTCACGATCTACTCTCCAGAAACAAAACAATTTTTTATAGACGCCGAGCACTTTAACATCACGGGGCCCAGAGCGGATGCGCAACTTGAAGAGGTTCTACAGCGAAGAGCTACAGCACTTGCACTCGATGACTGTTTTTGGCTTATGGCATGGATCTGTGTGGGGCTTATTGTCATAACAGGATTTACATTATTAAAGGATAAAAAATATTTTACTCCTGAGACGATCCCTCCTGATCCCTGTCCGGTACTAGAAGAGCATAGGATAGACCCCTTGCGTTAATGAGAAATCTCTGTTCCAGAACAATTCCTGATCCGGTATCCTCCCCTCTTTTTCACCATTACCCATTGATCCTCCATGGAAGACTCAACCTCGATCCAAGAGGCCGTTGCCAAGCGGCGCACCTTTGCCATTATCAGCCACCCTGACGCAGGGAAAACCACCCTCACCGAAAAGCTCCTCCTCTACTCCGGCATGCTCCATACTGCGGGGATGGTCAAAGGGCGCAAAGGGCGCAAAGCAGCAACCTCCGACTGGATGGCCATGGAACAAGAGAGAGGGATCTCGATCACCTCCTCTGCGATGCAATTCACCTATAAAGACACCATCATTAACGTCCTCGACACCCCAGGCCACGAAGACTTCTCTGAAGACACCTACCGTACATTAACCGCAGCAGACTGCGCCATCATGGTCATTGATGCCTCCAAAGGGGTTGAGAAGCAAACACGCAAACTCTTCGAAGTCTGCCGTCTCAGAGAAATCCCCGTTCTGACCTTCATTAATAAAATGGATATGCCCGGACGTGACCCCCTTGACTTGATGAACGAAGTAGAAAATGTACTGAACATCCACTCTTATGCCATGAACTGGCCCATCGGATACGGAAAAGAATTCCATGGTGTTGTAGACCGCGCTACCCAAGAATGCCTTTTCTTTACACGAACTTCCGTTGGTGGAGCCCAAAGGGCCGACATCGAGCGCTTGCCCTTGCACAGCGATCGAGCAAAAGAAAAGATCGGTGCCGAAAGGTTCAGCGCCCTCGTTGATGAACTTGATCTTCTTGCCTCTGCCGGAAACCCGTTTTCACAAGAATCATTTCTTGCAGGCAAGATCACCCCTGTCTTCTTTGCATCTGCTCTCACCAATTTCGGTGTGGAGCCCTTTTTCGACGCCTTCATCCACCTCGCACCCAGCCCACATGCTCGTATTGCAACCCGTACAGACGGCACTGAATTCTCCATTGATCCCATCACCACGCCCTTTAGCGGCTACGTCTTCAAACTCCAAGCGAATATGGACAAGCGCCACCGAGATAGCATGGCCTTTATTCGCATCTGCTCAGGAAGATTTGAGCGGGATTTAGTGGTTAAAAACCACCGCCTGGGCCGTGAAGTGCGCCTCTCGCGCCCCCATGGGATGGTCGCAGGAGAGAGAACCACTCTTGATTACGCCTATCCAGGGGATATCATCGGCGTCATTAATCCCTCTCTTTTTGCCATTGGCGACACGATTTCCGTTTCTGGAGGGTTTAATTTCAAACCCCTTCCCCAGTTCCAACCTGAAATCTTTGCGCGGATCTATCCCAAAGATATGGGTAAGCGCAAATCATTTGACAAAGGGGTTCATCAACTCGTGAGTGAAGGCGCCATTCAAATGCTCAAACCCTATGAGCGCTCCGGCGATCTCATCTTTGCAGCCGTTGGAAAACTCCAATTTGAAGTGATGCAGTACCGCCTAAAAGATGAATATGGAGTCGAAACCACATTTAATCTCATGCCCTTCCAATGCAGCGCATGGATCATCGGCGATATGAAAACCTTTTCCAAGTCGACAGAATCGCTTCTTGTGCAAGACGTCCAAGGCCGTCCTCTTGCTCTGTTTACAAGTCAGTGGGATAAGCAATACAACATGAGAGAAAACCCCAACCATCAGTTGGTGGATGTTTTAGTTTAACTCGAAACTGATACTGCCACCTTGGCATGAAGACAAAAACACATCCGGAAATGGTATTTCTTTCGATTTGCGGATTATTTTTGCTGTCCAAAAATAATCCGTAAATCGACACAAGCCTTTTTACGGATACTTTCCCATGGGATTAGGAGAGAAAAGCCAGAAAGACTTCTCCAAAGCACCTTAAATTTATCAGCGGACGCGAGAAAACTCGGTCCTTTAGAGGGACTTGCAAAAATAAAGGAATAGAATCCCTTTTGTTAGAAAGACGAAAAA
>CAYWSY010000010.1:0-33977 GCA_964461105.1 uncultured bacterium | reverse complement strand
AGTTTTCGCGTGAAAGCGCCCGCGGTTGAATCGGAATCGAGGGGGGCTGTGTCTATGAACACAGCTCCTCTCGATACCGATCCAACCCCGGGACTTTGACGCAAAAATAGCCGCAAGAACTTTTGCTAAGAACCACTAGACTGAACCTTAATGAGAACCATATCCTTGAGGATTTTGACCGCTTCAACCATCTGAAGATCATCTGCGCCAAAGTTATTCTTTAACGTAGGCACGTAGCTCCGCGACGCTTGAGCGTACAGGTTGTCCATGAACAACTTATAATCATTGTCGTTCCGTAGACGATAGATGCTGTTACTTTTGAGACTGGGCAACATCTGATCCCAGACAGAGATTTTCTTTTGAAGAGAGGGCAAATAGTTCCTCTGAAACCAACGCATATTGCGCGGATCGACGTCGAGCAGAGGGTCATTATATGCTGCAGGAATCCGATCGCTTTTGAGGGGATATTCCATGTAGCGCTCACCGATGTTAAAGGCGCTGTAGAAGGTTGGAACCACAATATCTGCCTTCACTCCTTCTATCTGGGTCGAACGCCCAGACACTGTATAATAACGACCGACGGTTACCTTGAAGAAGGCTGTTGCAAGGTCATCTGTGACCGTTTGGTACTGGATCGTCCCCTTTCCAAAAGTTCTCTCGTCTCCCACGACAATTGCTACGCCATAATCTTGCAAGGCCTGAGCAACAATTTCTGCTGCTGATGCCGATGCACGAGAAGTTAAAATGATCATAGGGCCATCAAAATAGCTCCGCCCATCAATATCCCGAAGGTATTGGACCTCTCCCTGGGAGTATTTAGAGACCACAATCACCCCAGAGGTAATGAACAACCCTGCCAGTTTAACCGCTTGGTTCAAAAATCCGCCGGAATTCTCCCGCATATCAAGAACAATCCCATAGATTTTCCCCTTGAGCTTAAGATCCCGCAACGCCTCACGCATATCTCTCTCGCAGCTCAAATCAGCTCCACTTTCATAGAACGAAGGGAGCGTGATCTTGGCAATAAATCCATCCGCATACGGCTCGGTCGTGTAGTGCAGCCGCTCATCTTGCATCACGATGCGCTCTCTTTGTAGAGGCACAGTGATGATTTGCTCTGCCCCCTGCTCGTCCATCCTCTTGAGCCCAAGCGTTACCTTGCCAGAGCCGCCTCCTTGCAGTCGATTGAGCACTTCTTCATAGGGAGCATTCTCAACAGCGACCCCGTCGATTTGGATCAGCAGGTCCCCTGACGTAATTTGTCCTGATTTATCAGCTGGCCCACCCTTAATTAAATCGGAAATCACAACCCCATCGACGCCTTCCCGAAGGACAACGCCAATCCCGTCAAACTGCTTCTCTAAACTTGCCCGCATCTCATGAGCTTCCTCAGGACTGAAATAAGAGGTATGAGCATCTAAACTCTTGGCCATCGCCCGGAGCGTGTGCATCGCAAGGTTATGCTCGCTTTTCACGCCTTTAAAAGGCTCGCCTTTTATGTCGAGATTTTGATAGGGGTACTCTACGCGGTGAAATCGCTTCTCCCAAAGCACAAAAACTTTTTGCCGTTGCTGAGGCGTCCACTTGGGTGCATTGCTTAAGCTTCTCTCTAAAACAAGGATGCGCGTAAGCTGTTTTTTAACACGCGCTTTGAGCTCTTGCTCACTTTTGGCATAATCAAAATAGGATTCTCCAAGAGCAAGCTCACCCTCCCCTTCAGCAATTAACTGCTTTTCCATCTCTTCGCGCCAGGCTTGCTGACGACTGATCCCTTTTTGAATTAAAGCATTAAGTGCCTCAAAATCAGAAAGATCATCTACTTGATACCGAGCAACCATTCGCTCAAGCTGCTCTCGGTCCATATCAAGAAATGGCTTCACCTCACTGGCGAGGAGATAGACCTTATCCGGATCGAATTGTTCAATATATAGTTTGACTGAACGGCGCGCCAATAAGGGTGAAAACTCCTTATATTCAACGTGATAACCTAGCATTTCCTGCATCGATTTGCGCACATCTGCTTTTTTTAAAGGGGTCGGTTCATTAAATGAAAGTTGTATGAAACAGAGAAATAGCAATAGCCATCGAAGTCCAGAACAATTCATAATTACAACCTTCAGAAATAATAAACATCTTTTTACTTATTATTCACACAATTAATATTAAATTAAAACACAATTATATTAATTAACGATAATTAATCATTCTGACCGCCGTTTTTATTGGGACAGGCTCCTGCACTTTGTCAATTGCAAATAAACCTGTCTTTACGTTATCTTGTCTCAAAGCCTTATGATCCCTGTCTGGGGCATGGGTTTTCTATTTAATGAAACTGGTAAGGAGAAAGGCACTATGCCGACAACGAGTCAACTGGTCCGATTTGGAAGACATCCAAAAGTCAGACGGAAAAAGTCACCAGCTTTGCAAAAATGCCCACAAAAACGGGGTGTCTGCTTGCAAGTAAAAACAAAAACTCCAAAAAAGCCTAACTCAGCATTGAGAAAGGTTGCTTGGGTACGTCTCTCAAATGGTCAAGAGGTGATCGCCTACATTGGCGGTGAAGGACATAACCTTCAAGAACACAGCATCGTTTTAATCCGTGGCGGTCGTGTAAAAGACTTGCCCGGGGTACGTTACCATATCGTTCGCGGGACATTAGACTGCGCAGCGGTAAAAGATCGTAAAAAATCCAGATCTAAATACGGGGCAAAACGTCCTAAGTAATATTAGGATACCTGCTCACGAATAGGTATCCTGGCTCACAATTGGCTTTTTTGAAACAGCAGAGTCAATCGCGGGCCGGACATGGGGGAACCCATTCCAAGTGAAATGGATCTAAAACTAGAACAATAGATAACTCAAGGAAAGTTAACATGTCACGCAGAAGACGTGCTGCAAAACGAGAGATCGCTCCAGATCCTCTTTTCAACAGCTATGTATTAGCCAAGTTCATTAACAAGCTCATGGTTGATGGTAAAAAATCAACCGCTCGCCGAATTGTTTACAATGCGATCGATAAGTTCGCAAAAAAAATCAAAGCAGAAGATGCTCTAGCAGCATTTGAACAAGCTCTAGAAAATGCAAAACCTGCTCTAGAAGTTAAATCCCGCAGAATCGGCGGTGCTACGTATCAAGTTCCTGTTGAAATCGCTCCAGATCGACGCACTGCAATGGCAATGCAGTGGATCATCAAGTATTCTCGCGAAAAAGCTGGGCGCTCTATGGAAGACGCTCTGTCTACTGAATTTGTGGATTGCTACCAAAACCAAGGGGCAACAATCAAGAAGAAAGATGATACACACCGTATGGCCGAGGCGAACCGCGCCTTCGCTCACTATAAATGGTAAGGAAGGGCGTTAATGGCTAAACGATCTGAAACAGATAAGTTAAAAGACGTCAGAAACATCGGCATCATGGCTCACATCGATGCTGGTAAGACAACCTGTACTGAACGGATCCTCTACTACTCCGGAAGACTTCACCGTATCGGGGAAGTTCATGAAGGTGCTGCAACCATGGACTTCATGGAGCAAGAGCGTGAACGGGGTATCACAATTCAGTCCGCTGCGACGACGGTCTATTGGAAAGAACACAAACTCAACATCATCGATACTCCTGGACACGTGGACTTCACAATTGAAGTAGAGCGTTCATTGCGCGTACTTGATGGTGCTGTTGCTGTATTTGATGCTGTAGCTGGTGTTCAGCCTCAGTCTGAAACTGTATGGCGTCAAGCTGAGCGCTATCGCGTTCCTCGCATTGCGTTCATTAATAAGATGGACCGCGTCGGCGCTGACTATTTCAACGCAATTGACACCATGAAAGATAAGCTTGGGGCGAATGCAATCCCAGTTCAGTGCCCTATTGGCGCTGAAGGCGATTTCAAAGGAATGGTTGATCTCGTTGAAATGAAAGCTTATGTCTTTAACGATGAAACTCTCGGCGCAAAATTTGATACGGTTGAGATCCCGGCTGATTTGCTCGAGCAGTGTAAAGAGATGCGTCAAAACCTGCTTGAAGAGCTTGCGACAATCAACGAGGAGAATGAAGCTTTCATGATGAAGGTTCTGGAAAATCCAGATTCAATCACGACAGAAGAAATTCATGCGGCGATACGCAAGGGAGTCTGTAGCAATAAGTTCAATCCTGTCTTATGCGGAACCGCTTTTAAGAACAAAGGGATTCAGCCTCTGCTTGATGCCGTCATCCAATGGATGCCATCTCCTCTTGACAGAGGAACAATCAAAGGGATCAACATCTCAACGGATGCTGAGATGGAGCTTGAGCCTAAAGATGATGGACCCTTAGCTGCATTAGCGTTCAAAATCATGTCTGATCCTTATGTCGGAAGATTGACCTTCCTTCGCGTCTACTCTGGAACCCTTGAAAAAGGAACTGCTGTTGTCAATACAACAAAAGACAGGGAAGAGCGAATTTCCAGACTCCTGGAAATGCATGCGAACAAACGGGAAGACCGAGATGCCTTCTTTACAGGAGACATCGCCGCATGTATTGGTCTTAAATACACCAGCACAGGCGATACCATCTGCAGCACAAACAACCCGCTGCTCCTTGAAAAAATGGAATTCCCTGAGCCTGTAATCTCTATGGCGATCGAACCTAAATCGAAAGCTGATCGAGAGAAACTTGCAGTGGCTTTAGGCTCCCTCTCTGAAGAAGATCCGACGTTCCGCGTCTCAACCAACGAAGAGACAGGGCAAACGATCATCGCTGGGATGGGTGAGCTCCACCTCGAAATTCTCCGCGATCGGATGTTCCGCGAGTTTAAAGTAGATGCAAACGTTGGTAAGCCAGAAGTGTCTTACAAAGAGACGATTACTGCTCCTGCTAAGGCTGAAAACAAATATGTTAAGCAGTCTGGCGGTCGTGGTCAATACGCTCACGTGGTCGTGGAAATTGAGCCTAATGAAAAAGGGAAAGGAAACGAAGTTGTCAGCAAAATTGTTGGCGGATCGATTCCAAAAGAATACATTTCTCCTACAATCAAAGGGATCACCGAAGGGTTGGCTACAGGCGTTCTTGCCGGCTTTAACTTAGTCGACGTGAAGGTTGCAATTGTCTTTGGATCTTACCACGAAGTGGATTCGAATGAAATGGCGTTCAAAATTTGCGGATCGATGGCGATCAAAGATGCGGCTGCAAAAGCATCTCCGATCATCCTAGAACCGATTATGAAAGTCGTGGTCACAACACCTGAACAATACATGGGTGACGTGATTGGGGACATTAACCGCCGCCGCGGGAAAATCATGAACCAAAACACGACCAAGACCGCAGTGATTATCGAAGCTGAAGTTCCTCTTTCCGAAATGTTCGGTTACTCGACTCAGCTGCGCTCAATCAGTTCGGGTCGTGCAACCTATGTAATGGAGCCAAGCCACTTCGAGCGAGTTCCTGCTAAAATCCAAGACGAAATTACTAAGAAATAAGGAATTTTCCACATGTCAAAACAAAGCAAACAAAAGATACGCATCCGCCTTAAAGGATACGATCAGCGCGTGCTGGACCGTTCCTTGGCAGATATTGTCGAGACCGCTAAACGCACCGGTGCTAGAATCGCGGGACCGATCCCTCTTCCAACAAAAAGAGAGATCTTTACGGTCCTTCGCTCTCCTCACGTTGACCGCAAATCACGTGAGCAGTTCGAAATCCGCACCTATATCCGGATGCTCGATATTTTGAATCCAACTCCTGATACAATCGATAAGCTGAAAGTTCTTCCTGTTGCAGCTGGAGTCGATATCAAGATCGGACTCAAAAAATAATGTATCTCTGTCATTAAATCTAAAGCAGAGAGGGCTTAGGCCCTCTTTGCCTTTTGCTTATGAGAATGTATGGCTGCATGTCATCCTATATCTATTAGGCCAAGTCAACAGACAACAAGTCCTAGCCCAATACAATCCCCTGTAGATGTTCTCACACAAAAAATCATTGCCTATTTCGAGGGACATCCGATCACCGAACGCTGCCGCCCTCAGCCACCTCAAATCACTCTTTCAGCTGAAGACCGCTCTTTGCTTAGACATGAATGGAATGTGATGGATCCATGCTTCTCTGAAACTTCCTTCATTTTTATTGGCAATGGAATGACACGCATGGTGTATACCCATTTCAGATTTCCCCATCTGGTTTTTAAACCGATGACACTCTGTGATGCGACTCATCAAGCTTTTATCAGTGCAAAAGCGATCGAGCTTGTGCAGACTAAGAACCTCTTTTTTATTCATATCCCCCCAGCAGAGGTGATTGAGCTCTCAGATATTGAAGGGGATACACGCGCTCTATATGTGGAAGAACGTCTTCCTATTGAGCTCTCTTGTCGTGAATACCATTTCATTTATCAACATCTCACTTCCCACCTTGATAATGAACCATCTAATACATTTGAGAATAACTTTAAGCTGTTGATTTCTCAAGTCGCAGAATTCATTTGGGAGTTAGGATACGATGATGTGACCACAGAGAATGGTCCTCTTTTCAATACAATTGATGGAAAAGAGGTCTGTTTTACAGATTTTGACGAAATCCCTAAAGACCCAAGATCTAGAATACCGAAAGCCCAAATCGGAATCAATTTCTTATTCGAGATGTTCCCGCATGACAAAACAATAGAAGCCCTGACTTCTATTGTTTCTCGGTTTCCTGAAAAAGAAAGGAGCGATCTGTTTGACTCACTCTCTGCATTCTCTAAGGATTCCAATTGGGATCTTCTTGATAGATCAAATTATATGCTGGGGGCTTTTCCCTTTTAGTGTACTTGCCCACTACTTTTCCATCTGTAACGACAATAATATAGTGATTTTCTGACACCACGTTGTAGCCAAGATCGATCCTCTCAATATACTCATATTCTTTGATTCCAGGTCCCTTTGAACGAACAGCATAGGGCTTACCATATTCCTGTTCAATATTCGCAATCGTAGTCCCAATCTGGATCTCATCATAATTGCTACTTGTCATTCGAGGGCCTGAAGTAAAGCAGGAACAAAGGAGCGTCAAACTTAAAATCAAAGAAAGCTGTTTCATGATGGTTCTTCTTGTGCGGGTTGATGTTGCTGCCACATATGACCTTGAATGAGGGTGCGAAATTGATCGCTCGTCGCATATTCTGCGCGCATCAGGTATGTTTCATTCTCTTGCTTTTCATAAAATTCAAATCCTTCAAAGCCGATTTCTTCAACGCGAAATTCCCAGGCAATCAGCTTCTCATTGATAATCCCTTTCCCGGTGATCTTTCCCAGCGCTTGATTTTCGAGATCGATGACAAATTCGCCGCCGTTCTGCCCATAAATATTAAACTGGTTGTGCATGATGTCGGAGAGTCCCTTCACTTGAATTTCTTGCAAACATTCAATCCGGCCATCTCCATCAGGAGAGCCAATTGTCCATCTCGTAAAATAGACCAACTCTTCAGCCACCATGTTAAGCTGAATGTTCCCTTGGCCGAGCCAAGTGCCTGGCGTAAGTAAAAAAAGATGTTGAACCATTAAAACATAAACCTTCTGCTATAAATACTTTGTAAAATACCTAGCGCACTCATCGTTGAGAGCACCGAAGAGCCGCCGTAAGTAATTAACATTAAAGGCACACCGGTAATGGGCAAAAAGCCACACATCATCCCCATGTTCACCATCATATGCATTGCCAAATACGTCGTAATCCCCGCAGATAAAAGCCGCCCAAAACGGTCTTTAGCCAAAGCGGTGACTTGGAAACTAAAATAGATCAAACCGAAAAAAAAGAGGAGCAAGAAAAACACCCCCACCAAACCAAACTCTTCGCTGTAGGCCGCAAAGACAGAATCTGTATGTGCCGCGGGGAGCCACTGCCTGCCTGTAAACTCCGATTGTCTCCAACCGCTGCCCGAGACTCCTCCGAGGGCAATTGCTGTCTGGGAGGCTTTCTGGTGATAGGTATTAGGGTTAAGCCGCTCATACTGATACTCTTTAATTACTTGAGTCGCTATCGGTCGAAATTCCTCATGAGAAATCATCCCCAAAAACATCATACTGACAAAGACAAGCCCGCAAATAGCAAGCGCTCCCATCGAGTAAATCACTTTT
The DNA here is from genome assembly GCA_964461105.1 of uncultured bacterium. Classification (GTDB taxonomy): domain Bacteria; phylum Chlamydiota; class Chlamydiia; order Chlamydiales; family Rhabdochlamydiaceae; genus JAGVMG01. The sequence continues at coordinate 25,893 of CAYWSY010000010.1, read as the reverse complement.
TTACTAATTCCGCCAAAGTAAAACATCACTAACGCAATCGGATACAACACAAGGGCTGTCCCAAGATCAGGCTGCTTTAAAATCAATGCAAAAGGAACGAGTACAATCAAAATAGCCTTTAATGTCGCCCGTTTACGCGAGATCTCATCCGCTTTATTTTCCAAAAAAAGACTTAACGTCATGACTACAATCAATTTTGCATATTCAGAGGGTTGAAATGCAAAATTCACAATAGGAATACGGTACCACCGATGAACATTTTGAATCGCAGGCACAAAAAACAGACCGAACAGCAAAATGAGCATACCGACATATAAGACCCAGGTATATTTCTTCAATTTGCGGTAATCAAATCCGGCAAAGAAAAAATAAAACACCCACCCAATTCCAAACCAACGGATTTGGCTTTTGACAAAAGGAGTGAATAGGGTTTCCTCAACACCATCGGCAACTTCTCCTGTCGTTGCAGCAATCACCATTAAGCTGATCACCATCAACACAAAGAGAATGGGTATGGTCCGAAAATCGATACGACTTAAATAGCGATGATCCCACATGGCTTCTTTTAGGTGCCTCAAAATTAGTAGATTCTAATCAAAGCTTGATTGTACACTATCCTGCAACTTAACGCTATAGAGTCGTCAAATGACCCCTCATCACAATCAGATTCACTATATCCATTTCGATACGATTGACTCAACAAGCCTCTGGGTCAAAGCAAATGCTGCGACTTTAGATCCTAATCGCATCACCTGCGTAACTGCATTAGAACAAACAGCTGGCAGAGGGAGATGGAACCGTAAATGGGTCTCTCCTCGTGGACAGAACATTTATGCTACCCTTTTTTTCACTCTTCCTCTTAACTGCCCCTTCCTCTCAAACTTAAGCCAACTCCTTTCACTTTCCTGTTGCACCGTTTTGCAACACAAGGGCTTTTCCCCTCAAATCAAATGGCCAAATGATCTATTGCTCGATGGGAAAAAAGTGGCCGGAATTTTATGTGAAGTCGTTCACCTCGAAGACAAGCTCGGCATTGCACTTGGAATTGGAATTAATATTAACATGACCGATGAGCTTTTAGACACTGTCGACCAGCCTGCCACTTCTTTAGCACAACTCAGTGGCCACAGCTGGACGCTCGAGCAAATTCTCGAGCCCCTTGTCTTACAATTTCTTTCAGATTTAAATACCCTTGAGAAAGAAGGCTTCGCCCCATTTGTACCTACCTATGATGCGCTATTGGCTTTCAAAGGGAAACAGATTACATGCCATGACGGAGTTCAGACAGTTCAAGGAATCTGCCGATCCATTGACACAATGGGAAAACTCAATCTCCAAATGGAAGATGGTCATCTACGTATCATTTCCGCTGGCGAAATCACTTTTCAAAAAAAAACCTGAAACTGGAATTGCCTATGAACATGTTTATACGTTTTATTGGATGCTTTCTTCTGTTTTTTAGCTATGGTTATTCACAAAATGTAATGACCATCAGCGATGCGATTGTCGACTATATCCTTTTTGTTGATGATGCCTATCTCGATCAAGTACCTGGGACAAAAGGAGGATGTTCACTTGTTGACCATGAAACGCTCTTAAACATTTTGGATCAAAGTCATTCCACTCCTACTCTCGTTCCAGGAGGCAGTGCCGTTAACATGCTCAAAGGGCTTTCCACACTCGGCCACACATGCACATTAATTGTGTCCATTGGAAAAGACCATGCAGGAGATCTCTATCTCGAGGGCCTTAAAAAACATGGGATTAATTTAAATCTCCAAAGAACTCCCTTACTGACAGGAAAATGTGTCAGCTTGGTTACTCCCAACGGGGAGAGGACCATGCGCACCTATTTAGGAAATAGTGGTGTGAACGCTAAGCTCGATTTAACCCAAACCTCATTTGAAGACCTCTCGCTATTCCACATTGAAGGGTATCAACTCCAACATCACGAACTCATTAGAACAGCCATTTCGCTTGCAAAACAAGCCGGAGCGCGGGTTTCTATGGATTTAGCTTCCTTTGAAACTGTCCGTACCGAAACCCCTTTCATCTGGGAATTGATTGAAAGTCGAAAGATCGATCTGTTATTTGCAAATAAGGATGAGGTAAGAGCACTTACTAGCTGCGCTCCTAACTTAGCTTGTGATCTGCTCGCTGCCTATTGTCCGACTGTTGTTGTCACTCTCGGCGAAAAAGGATGTCTGGTGCAGCAAGGAAGCACACAGCTATGGCACCCTGCATTTCACGTTCCAACCGTTGATACCACTGCTGCGGGGGATCTATTTATTGGAGGCTTTCTCCATGGATATCTCAATCAGTATCCTCTTGAAAAGTGCGCCTGGATGGGCTCTCTTCTTGCATCCTATGTCGTACAAGTCATAGGCTCTGAGATCTCGCCTCAACAATGGGATGAGATTCATTCCAAATTAATTCAAACTATGGATCGCTAATGAAATATTTACATTCTCTTCTTATTTTATCTTGTCTTTGTAGTACGACTGCCATTGCTTACGCAGATGGAGTGCAAGCTCCCTCCGAACAACTAACCCCTTTCATCGAATACCACAATCGAATGACAGCATTTAGCATCAATCATTTGACCTACGAGAGGATCAAAACAGATTCTCTTTACGTCGGGGTTGAGACGTGGTTGCTCGGAATTTTGAACAACAGTTCTACCCTTCTTTATGAAGGCGAGTACCGCATGGGGTACAACTTCTTCTGGAATGGTAGAGATCATTTCACGCCAATTGCTGGCGTGGGCTTTTTAAAAGACTTTAAAGAGCACCATCACCATTCCCACTCCAAGCCTGGAATTATTTATGGAACCCTTGGATTTCTCTATGACCATGAATTTACAAATGTTGTCAATTTGGGACTGAATGTCAAAGGCATCATTGGAGGAGCTGTATCATCAAAACACTTTCAATGGGGATCTCCCATTATCGGCGTTGACGTCAGCTTACCCCTCACATTCCGTTTTGGAAACAAACGACATTGGGATGCTCGGATTGAACCCTTTAATATCTTGTTACGTGGAACGGAACATACCGAAGACTATGTTGGGTTACGCAGCACGTTAGGTTACCGTTTTTAGAAAAGACCTCTTGCGTAACTAAGGGTTCGTCGATTTTCGGGATTATTTTGGCCGATTTTTGATTCTTTTTTGGGGGGTAATATACGCATGTTGATATTACCCCCCAAAAAAGAATCAAAAAGCGGCTCAAAAGAACCCGAAAATCGACAGAACCTTAGTTACGCAAGAGGTCTAAAGTTAAGAACGAACTGTCAGGGATCACCGTAATCTCAGGATCTATTTTAGCGCGTAAAATGTTCTGAACCGCTTCGAGCGTTGCCCCTGTTGCTGAATAGCACGAGGTGCACGCTCCTTCATAAGCAATTGTAAGTACCCGATCATTCTCAAAATTTAAGATCCGAATTCCCCCTGCATCTAATTCAATGTAGGGACGAATATCAACAGCGATGACCTCTTCAATAACAGAGAGCTTTGCTTCTAAAGATAAAGTCTTCCACCCTGGATAAGGTCCATTTGAAGCAAATGGATCACTTCCTATGGGAGTGGGAACATAACTTTCTGCAAGAGGGATATCCCTACAGCTCTCTGCTGCTTGCTCGATGGCACTTAAGACTAAATTCAAATACCCCGACGTTTCAGATGGAAAAGCCAAATATCCTTCCTTATCGCGCACTTGTTTATCGAGAAGATCTACACTTAAGCGCATGGCTTGATCATAATTCTTACCAATGAGTAATTCACATGCAACTTCTGCTGCTCCAATGAGGGCAGAATGGCCAAAAACCTGAAACTTCGCATCTGTAATGACCCCATTACTCTCATCAACAAGCAGATATAGCCCAACCAGGTTTCCCTCTTTGCGCTCCCCTTCAGTTCCAACTGCCAAACGCATCTTCTTTTCTCGAGCATCCTCAATGGTAAAAACACCCACATGGCGAGGTCTCTCAATTTTTTGAACAAGTTTACGGCTATAGTGCGCCCATGGGTTAGACTTAAGAAACTTGCGATGACTCATGAAGAATCCTTTAGTAGATGGATCGAATAGGTCTGTAATTGCTGAACACAAGCAACCACCGTCTGAATCACATAATCAATTTGTTCTTCCGTTGTTTCGTAAGACAAGCTGAAACTGAGTGCACACTGCGCCAGTTCTTGAGAAATTCCTGCTGCAATAAGCACATGCGAGAGTTTCTGGCAGCGCCCTCCTCCCACTGTTGCGTAAACTCCTTTGCGATGAAGCAAGTACAATAGTGCATCGCTCATCACTCTAGGAAATCCGAGTGCACAACAGTTAGGTAACCGGTCCACTTGATTGAAGAAAACCACCGTTTCTGGCAACGCTGAACAAATACCTCTTTCAAATTTATCGCGCAAACGAGCTATTTCCAAATTCACATGATCAAAGTGCCGCTCATTTTCTTTTAATGCTAATGCAAGCGCTCCAATTCCAGGGGCGTTGATAGAATGTTGTCCGACGAAAGGCTGAAAACGAACTTGTGATTTAACAAACAACCCTCCTGTCCCTTGAGGCGAGTGGATCACATGCCCATCAAATGTGAGATAGTCTATTGGAAGATCATCAAATCGGAAAAAGAGTTTTCCTATCACATAACTAGCATCCACATGCATGTTCACTCCCCGCGCTCGGCAAACTTCCGCAAGATCAGCAATGGGATGAATCACTCCAGTTAGCCCATTTGCCCATGACAAAGAAAAAAGGGAAGTGCGCGGATTTAAATGCTCTTCAAGAAGCTCTCGCGTGATTTGTCCCTGCTTATTAACAGGCACCATTTTTTCAACGCATCCCAATTTCTCCATCCGTTTTAAAGAAATCAAGAGCGCCGCTTCTTCAAGATTTGTTGTTAAAATATGCGTCTTTCCTGTCTCTCGGACAGATTCAAAATAATGAGACATGAGTACATGATGAATCGCCTCAGCGCCACTAGAGCAAAAATAGAAATGATCTTCCACATCAGCGCCTATCAGGTCGTGCACCATCTCTAAAAATCCCTTGCAGGCTCCTTGAACATCCTGACCCATTTGATGAGGCGCACTCATCGAACCCCACCGTTCTTTATAAAAAATCAGCAATTGATCAAGCGATGCCAAATAAGGGCGTGTTGCAGTATGATGATCCAAATAACAACGTAGAGTCATTGTTTTTCCCATTTTCCATCAAAAAAATCGTAAATCATAGGCTCTCCTGTCGCAATTTCCAAATGAACAACCTCTTCCTTAGTTAATCCATCAAGGTCCATCTTAATTGCTCGAAGGGAATTGCCATGCGCTGAAACAAACACATTCTTTCCCTCTTGCAACAACGGAATGATCTTATTTTTAAAATATGGCAACGTGCGCTCTGCTGTCATCGCTAAGCTCTCTCCCTCTGGCGGCGCCGAATCAAAACTTCGCCTCCATATTTTTATCTGCTCCTCTCCAAATTTCTCGCGCATCTCCTGCTTATTCATTCCTTGTAGTTGACCATACATCCGCTCATTGAGCTCCCATGCCTCAATCACTGGAATACACTGATCTTTCGCAGCTTGAGAGTATACCCGCCCCCACTCTTCCAACTTCCCTCCTTGCGGATGGGAAATGCACGGCACCTTTCCACTTAAATGCGAAACCATCGCTAGCATCGCTGTCATCGTCGAGCGGATCAATGAAGAGACAAAAATTACATCGATGGGAAGATGAGCAATTTTCTTTCCCCCTTCTAAAGCCTCTTGAATTCCTTGCATACTTAAAGGAACATCCACCCACCCAGTAAATAAATTGAGCTTATTCCATTCTGATTGCCCATGGCGCATCAAGATCAATTTGGCTCGTTTTGACATATCCCCTCTTTCAAATATTAACTTTTAGATTGACGTGGTGACCTGTATTCTTAAGATTCAAGTATATCGTGGTTTTGGTTTATACCCAAGTTATTACCTTGCATTTCCCCTTCCTTTCAGGTATCCTGGCTGCCATGGAAACAAAAAAAAGATTAAGCAAAGCACTTGCAGCTGCTGGCGTTGCCTCTAGGCGCGCTTGCGAAGAGCTCATTTTCAAGGGCAAAGTCACCGTAAACGGAACAGTCTGTGTTGTACCTCAAACCCTTGTTTCTTGGGAAACAGATGATATCCGCGTCGATGAGCAACCCCTTCGAGGAGAGGAAAAAAAATATTACTTTATCCTCAATAAACCTCACGGCTATATCTGTTCCAATACGCGCGTAGGATCTAAAAAAATCATTTTAGACCTCTTCGAGCCCCTTCAAGCGCGGCTCTTTACTGTCGGTAGGCTCGATCGGGACACGACAGGGCTTCTGATTGTCACAAATGACGGCCATTTTGCTCAAAGCGTAATCCACCCTTCAGCTAACCTGACAAAAGAATATGTCGTTAAAACAGCCCAAGAAGTTACTGACGAGCACCTCAAAGCGATTTCCAAGGGGACTTACATCGAAAACGCCTGGATTAAGCCTGTGCGCGTTACAAAAGTGCGCAAAGGAACGATCAAAGTCGTTGTCAAAGAAGGCAAAAAACGGGAAGTCCGCTTACTCGTTGAAAATGCAGGGCTACAAATCCTCGAGCTCTCCCGCATCCGCATTGGCGGTCTTCACCTCGGACCCATCCCTGAAGGGATGTTTCGCGAAATGACCGAACAAGAAAAGCAAGTAATCTTCCAATAATTTCTGGATATGAGTATATGTCTCCTATTATGGAGACATCTAAAGCCCCCTCATCTTTTCTAGGCAACCCTCTTTCCATCTGGGAAAAAATTGCCTTGATGTTTTTAAAATTCACTCACTGCAGCTCTGCTGCAGTCGTGCGTGCGCGCATTACCCAAAATAAAGCCGGCATGTGGGGCAATCTTCCCTCCCACTTTTTTGAAGAAATTCGTCGCCTCTTGGTTTTGATTCTCAACGGAGCATTTCCTTTTCTTCCTGGATCTCGAGAAGCTGGCCTTGGCCTTTTTAGCTTAATGACACACCTCAGCTCATGCTTCTTCAAACAAATCAGCGCATGGTTATACCCCAAAACACACACCTACATTCGAGGCAATGGATTAGAGCGAAGTCATGCTAACCCCTCTTTTAAACTCTGCACGCTAAATGGTTGCATGTTCTGGGGAGGACTGCCAACCAAACATGGAGGCTTAAGCCCAGCTCCCAAGCGGATCAAGCCCTTCTGCGATATCCTCCTGAATACAACAGCTGATGTCATTGTCTGCCAAGAAATTTGTTTGCCCTCAGCGCTCAGTATCATCGATGAACTCAAACATGAATATGCCCATTTCTTTACAGACATCGGTCCTTTTCCTTGGCGACTAGAAAGCTGTCTGTTTGTAGCCTCGAAATTACCTGTTATTAGCCATCCGAAGTTTGTCCCATTTCCCGATCAACACCTCATGAAACGGGGCTTTTTTTATGTTGAGACCCCCTTATTTTGGGTAATGACTACCCACATGCAACCAGGGTACTCAAAAGAAGCTCAAAGAAAGAGGCGCGAACAGCTCAAACTCATTACACAGACCATCGAAAAGATTGAAGCAAGCTCCAATAAACCCTGCCTTCTTTTAGGAGATCTGAATATCGAACGAAGGGAAGGGGAAAACGACCAGTATCATCAGGCCAAAATTCCCCATCTTTATACAGATTTAAGAGGGGCCATTCCTCTTTCGGCAGAATCAGCCACATGCACCAACCTGCTCATGGAATATGCCTACGGCCATCCCGTTCACAACAAAAACCATCGACATGACTGGGAAATCAATGATTATATCCTTGTCTCAAAAGCGCATGCAAACAGCTTTTCTCAAGTAAAGGTGGAACTGATCCCAACCTTTGAACTCACAAGTAACCATCAGCTCCACAACCCAGCTGAAGCCATTTCAGACCATAGAGGGCTAATTGTGGAATTAAATCTTTGAATTATTCTATTTTTAAACAATAAAAGTTATATAAATAATTAATTGTAAACAACTTAAGCATTTAGTTGCAAAAAAAATAATATTATTATATAATTAATTACAACAAAACCGTTTTAAAAACAGGAGAATAAAATGTCATTTTTAATTAATTTTCTTAACCTATTAACCCCTTCAAGCCATTTAAACACCCCACCAAAGAGTAAAGATTTAAAACCTCTCCTTCCAAATATAGAAGCCCACTTTCCAAAACTAACAGAAACTGCGCCGAATAAAACAAAAACCGTCGTCTTTATAAATGGTGACAGCTACGTAAAAAAAGGTGACCGCTACGTAGGAGGATCAGTCAATGGCATAGCTCATGGCACAGGAACTCTATTCCGTAGGAATGGTGATCGCTATGAAGGAACATATATCGATGGAGAAAGGCATGGCGACTTTTTGCTATACAAGGAACGCAAAAACACCTTACTTGTGCAGACATTCTTTAAGGGAATCCTAATGAAACAGGCAGAGAAAAAACTCACTCCACCCCCTTCTTCAACGAAATTAATCGTCGATGGTAAATTGTACGGCTTAGGAGCCCTATTACTTAAAAGTGGTAACCGCTACGAAGGAGAATACCTTGATGGCAAACCTCATGGCAAAGGAACCTTATTCTTTAAAGATGGTCGGCGCTACAAAGGAGAATTCGTTGATGGCATGATGCATGGCAAAGGAACCTTACACTACAGCGATATTCACAAATTCAAAGGGACATTTAAACAAGGCCGTGAGCATCATGGAAGACGCATCGGCCTTGGGAAAATATGGTAACCGCTACGGAAAAATAGTTGCCTATAGATAAAAAAATACCACCGAGGCGCTAAAGGGAATTTTCTCCCCCTTTAGAGCCTCTTTGCCTCCCCCCCTAACATTTGACAGGAAGTCAACATCTCGATACACTCCCTGCATTAACGATAAACCCGGTTAGGGCATATGCTCAACATCTCCAGACTCTTTGGCAAATCCCCCTTTGCACCACTCCAGAGCCATATGAAAAAAGTGGCTAATTGTATTGAAAAACTCACCGCTATTTTCAACATCCTGTCTAAACGGGATATGGATAAAATCGTCAAGATGTCGGCTGAACTTTCTGAACTTGAGCACGAAGCCGATCTCACTAAAAATGATATTCGCAATCACCTGCCTAAAAGTTTATTTTTACAAATTGATCGTTCCCACTTTTTAGATATCCTATCTATCCAGGATAGCATCGCTGATAAAGCAGAAGACATCGGCATTCTCTTAACCCTCCGTCCTTTGGATCCCTTTGAGAATTTTGAAGAGCAAATCCTCTCCCTATTTACAAAAAATGTCGAAGTATTTTTTCATGCAAAACGGATCATCGCTGAAATTGATGAACTTCTCGAATCCTCCTTTGGTGGAATCGAAGCTGAAAAGGTCAAATCGATGGTCGAGCAAGCAGCCTATCAAGAATATGAAGCGGATAAGCTTCAAAAAAAACTGATGAATCAGTTATTCTCTCGCGGCGATGCACTTGCAACCCCTTCCTTTTATTTATGGATGCGGTTGATCGAAGAGATTGGTGCCCTTTCCCACCTGTCGGAAAGGCTTGCTAATCGAATTCGAATGATCTTAGAACTCAAATAGAGGAAAAAAAGACCCCCACGCAATGGAAGTCGAAACAATCCTTACAGCTCTTGTTCTCATTGTAGGCTTCTACATGGCCTGGAACATTGGAGCAAATGATGTCTCCAACGCAATGGGAACTTCCGTTGGGTCTGGTGCCCTAACTCTCAAAAAAGCCGTTTGTTTTGCAGCTGTATTAGAATTTGCAGGAGCCTTTTTTGTCGGCTCAAACGTCTCTGAAACCATGCAAAAGGGTTTGATCGATACATCCCTGTTCATGGGAGATCCTATGATTTTAATTCTTGGCATGACTGGCGCTCTTTTTGGAACAGGGATCTGGCTGCAAACGGCCTCGTACTTTGGCTGGCCCGTTTCTACAACCCATGCAATTGTAGGCGCCATTCTTGGATTTGGTGGAATTATCGGCGGTGTTGATGCAATCCAATGGTCGGAGACATTTTCAATTGCACTCAGCTGGATCACCTCACCTCTATTAGCTGGCGTGATCTCCTGGTTTCTCTTTGGTCTCCTTCAACGCAAAATTCTCTTTGCAATCAACCCAACTGAAGCCACAAAAAAACTCATGCCTGCGTTGGTGTTTATCTTTTTTGGCACTTTTTCCTTAAGTTTAATTTTCAACGGACTGAACAACCTTAACCTCAATCTCAACTTCCCACAAGCCCTGGGCCTATCCCTATTAATTGGACTCATCGCCGCAGGAATTACCTTTCTCATCGTCCGTCAGATTTCGATTCCTCAGATTGGGACGCGCCCTCCTTCACGCAACATCCCCCAAAGCGTTGTCAGTCTTGAAAAAGCAATTAAACACCTCCAACGCGTACACGTAGCTTCTTTTGATGAAACCCACGAACAAGTCGGCAAAATGCTCCACGAGGTCAAAGCTCTCTCGAATCAATTGCGCCAAGAGACCCACTTCTCTGAGCGCACTTCTGAGTACCGCAGCGTGGAAAAAATGTTCGTCTACCTTCAGATTTTAAGCGCTTGCTTTGTGGCTTTTGCTCACGGTGCCAATGATGTTGCTAATGCCATCGGCCCTGTTGCGGCAGTCCTTGATGTCATTAAAAATGGGGCGATCTCTCCCTTTGCAGGGGTTCCCTCTTGGCTCCTTGCTTTTGGTGGAGTCGGCATCGTGATCGGTCTTGCAACCTGGGGATGGAGAGTGATCGAAACGATTGGAAAGAAAATCACAGAGCTCACTCCCACACGCGGATTCTGCGCTGAGTTTGGCGCTGCGACCACAATTCTGATTGCATCAAAACTCGGTATGCCCGTATCCACAACCCATTGTCTTGTCGGCGCCGTTTTAGGCGTTGGTATGGCTCGCGGAATCCGCGCGCTTAACCTCGACATGATCAAAGAAATCATTCTCTCTTGGGTGATCACACTCCCTGCTAGCGCAGGGATTAGCATTTTGAGCTTTTATATCCTGCGCTGGGTTTTCATAGGATAAATCAACATCCCATTTCCAATCCGCCCTCGCTCTTGAAAGATCTCTGCAATCGCAGCAATCCAATCTTCCCTCCGATTGAGTCCGGGACACCTCCATGCATGAAATCCCTGCTCGCGCAAAACAGGAAGATAGAGCTGCTCCATTTCATACAATGTCTCAATATGGTCTGAAGTGAAACTTAAAGGGACCATGACACAATGCCGATATCCTTTTCCCCAATGAGAAGCTTGTGCACAAAACTCTCCTGTGTAAGGACGGATCCACTCTGCTTTTCCAAATTGAGACTGATACGAGAGTTTGCAAAGAGCTTTGGGAAATGCAGAGCTGATCGTTGAAAATGACAACTGACATTCGCTCACATAAAGATCCCCTGTCTCAATAAATTGTTTAGGAAGTCCATGTGCAGAAAAAAGCAAGATCGTCTGTTCTTCGGGGATGTGATTTTCTTGCAAAAACTCTTTAATGCGCCTTTGAAAAGCCTGAACAAATGCGGGATGATCGGGATACGACTTAATCCAGCGGATCCGATTGAGTATAGATTGGCTTAAATGCTGAGAAAAAAAACGCGCAATGCTTCCTGTTGTCGCATAGCTAAACTGGGGAAACATAGGAAATATATGGATCTCATCTGTCATTATCGATTCACACGCTTGAAGAAATGAAGTGTGTGTTTCGGGAAGATAGCGATGAAAAGTCAGTACTTTTTGACATAATAACTCTGAGACCGCCGAGGCTACCGCCTCTGTATCCTCGTAAATGGGAGATTTACCGCCGATGAGCTCATAATCAGGGGCGATCTTTCCCGATCTTTTTTTTGCGACCTGGCGAAAAATGAGGCGATGAAGCCATCCTGGAAACGGAGTTCGAAGCACATCTTGATCTGTGAGAAGCGCTGTCAAAAAAGGTCTGATTTCATTTAGATTGCGCGGCCCTCCAAAATTTGCAATCACATATGCGCACGTCTTTTCCATACCCTCCCTCCTTCAATCCATGAAGATACATCTTGATTGAATAATTCAACAGAAGATTAGAGTTGTCAGAAATCTGCATGATCAATAAGACTACACAGCCTTTCCCACCAAAGGATTAACAATGGCATGTGAAACAGTTACCCACTTCATTCCCCCTTTGCCTGGATGTGATGGGGTTAATATGACCAACGAAGAGACAGAAGATGGTCATCTCTTATTTCATCGTGTTACGCATCCAATTGAGGATGGATTCTCGCATCTCATCTATCTCAATCAAATCAGAAGTTATACCCCAGGATTTGGCACTCAGTGTTATCGCCGTCTTTTAAAGCTTAGCCTTGATGAAAAATTAGATGGACGCATTGTTGCTAATGTCTCACTTAGCTCTCATTTATTTCATTTTAAAATGGGAATGAAACCGATTGATAAACAGATCGAAGCCCTGCCCTTCTTTCTACGTTTACATATTTATGCCCGTCCAGCATCTGCTTCAGCAATTTTTTATGCAATGATGGCAAAAATCGAGACAAAGCAAGAGCTTTCCATCAGTGAACAAAACATGCTCATGATCTTTAAAAGAGTTTTAGCGATTCGAGAGGATCGGGTCGACGAGCAGCTTGCTGAATCGATCTCAAACGAAACATTAATCGAGCGACGAGAGGAAGTCTTAAATCAAACCATATCTAGTTTATGGCATGAAGTACTTCACCCTTTACTCGGCATGATCAACAAAACACCCCCCGCGCAACGCCCTTGCACTGCACGTTTAGGTTCCATTTATTCTATCATGTCTGAAGGAGGGATTGCTAGATGGAGGAGTGATCTTAGTGGGGAACAACCCTTTGCTCCTTTTAGGGCTTTGGAACACATGCACACTTCCCTATTTCCTTGGCAAGTCGAATTGCTAAATCAAGGATTGGCTGATGCCAGAGCAAGAGGCGTAAAGGTTTAATCCATTGAAAACTAATCACCGAATCGAGAAAATAACGGTGCGAGACATCATTTTGAGGCCTTCCATGTTATTTCCACGTTTTATACTTTTCAGCATTGCTACACTTCAATTGTTGCTATTTGGCTGCTCTGAGACCCCTTCACGCCCTGAAAGAACAGTTGGTATCGACCCGCAATGGCATGCTATGCCCATCGAAGGAAAAGATAGCAACCTGACTGGGTTTGCAACAGATCTCTTACAAGAAATTGGACGCATTGAAAACATTAACTTCGTCAAAGTTTCTGTAAGTTGGGATCAGCTCATTCCAGGACTCATAAAAAAAAATTACGAAGCCATCTTATTTTCAATGACCCCTTATGTCTTCAACCAAAATCAATTTGACTTCTCAGACCTTTTCTTAAATACAGGACCAGTACTCGTCGTTCCAGTCAAATCACGCATCACTTCCCTTTCCCAATTAAATGGAAAAGAAATTGCGGTCCTTCCCGACTCTTCAGGAACACTGATTTTAGAAAAATATCAAGATGTCATCATCCGCAATTATGACTCAATTCCCCAAGCCTTGAACGACATTCTAAAGGGCTCTATCGATGGTGCAATCGTCGATATCCTAACCGCCTCTTCCTATTGCAACGACATCTACCACGGTGAGCTTAAGATCGCAACTCCGACACTCGATGATGCAGGTCTTCGCATGATCACGCTTCACCAAGCAGCTCCCGATTTAATTGAAGGCTTCAATGAAGGGCTAGAAAAGCTCAAAAAAAATGGCACGTATACAAAACTCCAAAAAAAATGGAGCTTGTATACAGACTCAAACTAAACTCATAAGATACGACACTTATCATGCTCGCTGTAGTCTGCTCGCACGAGAGCCAGTTCTTCCTTGTCAACCGGACAGGGTTTTAGCTCCCAAATTTCCCTAGCGTAATTGTGGATCGACTCATCCGTCGAAAACTTGCCCATCCCTGCCATATTTTGAATCGCATACTCTGCCCACCGATTCGGCTGTAGATAAAGTTCCTCAACCTTTTTTTGTGTATTATAATAGGAGCGCAAATCATTAAGAACAAGATAGCGATCTGCTCCATTGCCATTTTGTGGCTCTAAGAGCGCCTGATAGATTTTTGTGTGAGATTCATGCTCAGCATCTGTTTCAGCAAACGTCCGATCTCGCAAAGCTTCCATCGCAAGGTGAATCTCTTGATCATGCATATAGATATCCCAGGGATTGTAACCTAAGGAGCGCTTCAATGCGACATTCTCAGAAGCTGTTTTTCCAAAACCAAATGGCCACCACGCATCGGAGATCTCTTGATGAATCTCAATATTAGCGCCATCTTCTGTTCCAATAGTGAGCGCACCATTCATCGCAAGCTTCATATTGCCCGTTCCAGAAGCCTCCATTCCCGCTGTAGAAATTTGTTCAGAGAGATCTGCTGCTGGAATGATCTGTTCTGCTCGGGTAACATTATAATTTTCAACAAAAACAACATTGAGCTTCTGATTGACATCTGTATCGTAATTAATTTTCCTCCCGACACAACAGATCAAATGAATAATCGCTTTTGCCATTTCATACCCTGGTGCAGCCTTTCCTGCGAATAGAACAATACGCTTAATAGACCTGGCATTGGGATTCGCTTTGAGTTCATGGTAGAGCATGATCGCATGCAAGACATTCATGAGCTGCCGCTTATATTCATGAAGTCGCTTGATTTGCACGTCGATCAGAGCGGTCTCATCTAACACAGGATAGTGACCGATAACTTTTCCATGCGCATCTCGAATGGGATTTACTAGCTTAAGATACTCTAATAAAGCGCGCTTGTTCTCTTTCTTAATTTCTAAAAATTCTCTCTGTGTTTCCCCGTCTGAGGCAAAAGAAGAGAGCTTGCGCAAATCGGGGAAATTGGTGATCCAGCTTTTTCCAATGCGTGTCGAGATGAACTGAGCCAGTTTTGGATTCACATGCAACAGCCATCTGCGTGGAGTGACGCCATTGGTGACATTCGTAAATTTATCAGGATACATGTCGCAAAAATCTTTAAAGATCTCCTTCTTCAAGATATCAGAATGTAATTCTGCGACTCCATTGACTCGATGGGAGCCATAAATCGCAAGGTGTGCCATTTTTACCTGGCCCCCTTCAATAATAGACATCCGCCGCACCTTTTCCTCATCCCCAGGAAATTGAGCGCGAATCGCATTACAAAAGTCTTGATTGAGCCGTTCAATAATATGATACTGGCGAGGAAGAAGATAATGGAGCCTTGTCTCATTCCATTCTTCGAGCGACTCTTTTAATACCGTGTGATTCGTATAGTTGCAACATGCCCGAACAATATCCCACGCCTCTTCCCACCCACAATCATGTTCCCGAATCAGCAGCCTCATCAATTCGCAGACCGCAAGAGCTGGATGGGTATCATTAATATGAATGCGCACTTGATCGGCAAAATTCGTCATATCGGGATGATGATGCAGATGATGACGGATGATATCTTGCAGCGATGCAGAAACGAGCAAAAATTCCTGTTTTAAGCGGATCCTCTTTCCTGTTTCATTGTTGTCATTCGGATACAAAACGTCCGTCAAAGAGGTGTTTTCTGCCGCTTGATCTAACAGCCCTGCATTGTAGCGCTGGAGTTGAAAATTGCGTGGAGATTCCTTTGTTGTCCACAGCCGCAATGTATTGACATTAAAATCCCCTCCTTCCTTATAGCCAATAATGGGAACATCATAGGCAAGCGCGCGCACCTCATCGTAATCAGAGAGGTCCATCGTCTTAACCCCTTTTTTATTCTCTGAAAAGGAAACCTTTCCTCCATATAGTACAGAAGTTGCATGGGTATCGCGCCGAAATTCCCATGGATTTTCATGTAAGAGCCAAATCTCAGGACGTTCGACTTGCTTCCCATCCCAAATCTCCTGATCAAAAATCCCATATTGATACCGAAGTCCATAGGCTCTCGCTGGATATTGCTGTGTCGCAAGAGAATCAAGCAGACACGCAGCCAACCTCCCCAATCCCCCATTGCCTAAACCTGGATCAGGTTCATAACACACCTCGTCTTTATAATTGCGTTTCATCAGTTTCATCACATGACACACCAAATCCATCGCATGAATATTCGTGATATTATTTCCTAGAAAACGCCCAGGCATGTATTCCATACACAAATAGCAAACTTGGCGTACACGTTTTTTTTGATAGGTATGTGTCGTTGCAGTCCAATTGATCATAATCTCTTCGCGCAAAGTCAACGCAAAAGCGCGATAAAATTCTTCAGGGTTCGCTTCATCAACCGTTACCCCCATCGTTGTAATCAGATAATGCTTAATTTTATGTAAGAGCGATTCTGCTTGCGCTTGCACATTGATTTCGACCATGTTACCTCCGACAACTGTTGCTTTCTTTTTCTATTTATGCGATTAATTTTTTTTATGCACAAGAAAACATAAGTACTCTTTTCCATGGAAACATTTGATCTCATCGTCATTGGCACAGGACCCGCAGGTGAAAAAGCTTCTGTAAAAGCGGCTTATTTTGGACATCGGGTAGCCATCATTGAAAAGGAAGCCATCTTTGGCGGAGCTGAAGTAGTCACTGGGACCCTTCCATCAAAGACGCTCAAAGAAACCTCTCTTTATTTTTCAGGAAAATATGAGAAAGGACTCTATGGAATCGATCGCGATTTGAAACATGAGGCTTCGATGGAAGACTTCATGTTCCGAAAAAACTACGTCACTGCTGCTGCTGCGCAAGAGATCCACGACAATCTGATCCGTCATGGGGTACGCATTTTTTCCGGTGTTGCTAGTTTTGAGGATCCCCATACGATCAGAATTACAGGAAAAGATAATACTGTGATATCGGGTAAATATATCCTTATCGCAACAGGCTCTTATCCCTTCCATCCACCCACTATCCCTTTCGATAACAAACGGATTCACGATTCAGATACCATCTTGCAAATGCAACACTTCCCCTCTTCTCTCTGCATCGTCGGAGCGGGTGTCATTGGATGTGAATATGCAACCATCTTTTCCACGATGGGAACAAAAGTGTACCTTGTCAATGACAAAGAGCACATCCTTCCCTTTGTTGATCATGAAATCTCTGAGGAACTTGTCAAGCAAATGCAGCTAAGCGGTGTGCAAATCCTCTTTAATACCTCAGTGGAATCAGTCACTCCTCCAAAAGATGACTCAAGTCCCGTGCTCATCGAACTTAAGAGCAAAGAATGCTTACAAGTTGACATGTATCTTTTTGCCGCAGGGAGAAGCGGAAATACGAAGTTGTTAAAATGCGCTGAAATCGGCCTAAATATGGGCAAAAGAGAGCAACTCCTTGTCGATTCAGAATACCGTACAAATATTCCCCATATCTTTGCAGTCGGCGATGTCATCGGCTTTCCGGCACTTGCTAGCACAAGTATGGAACAGGGAAGAGTCGCTGTTGCCCACATGTTTCAAACACAAGATCTCGAAAACCTTCCCGGCTATTTTCCCTATGGCATTTACACTGTGCCCGAAGTTTCAATGGTCGGCATTACAGAAGACGAAGCGATCAAAAAAAACATTAACCACCTTATTGGAAAAGCGCGCTACACAGACATGGCAAGAGGAAAAATCTTAGGAGCTAAGGGAGGATTTCTAAAACTTGTCTTCAGCAAAGACGATTTAACCATTCTAGGAGTGCATATCATCGGCCATATCGCAACAGAATTGATCCATTATGGAGTGATGCTCGTCGAGGAGAAAAAAAGCTTAACCCAAGTCATCCAACAAGTCTTTAATTATCCCACCCTTCACGACCTCTACAAATATGCCGCCTATGATGGGCTGAGCAACTTTTCCGGGCACAAAGTCAAGCCTTAATTTAAAATAACATCCTGTGTTAGACTCCGTCGCAATTCAACGGCGTTTATCATGTCTATCAAAAATCGACTGATCCTCTCATTAGTCCGCCTCCTAAAGCCAAAGATACCTTCTTCTTTTACCAAGCGCCATTTTTTAATTGTCTCAACGACAGGTTTAGGAGATACATTATGGGGCACTCCCGGAATTAAAGCCCTGCGAGCAAGCTTTCCCAATGCTAAAATCTCTGTCTTAACAAGCCCTATAGGTTCCGAGGTTCTAGGTCACAACCCTTACATTGACGAGCTCATCGTTATGAGAGATCCCGTTTTCGCTTCATTGCCCCGTCTCTATTTCCAATTAAAGCGACAACACATTTCCGATGTCCTTCTCTTCCATACCTCGCAGCGCTCGCTCCTCCCCTTAACTGCAATTCTAGGAGCGCGCCGCATCATCGGCACCATTGGAATCAACAAAGGGCTCGATGAGCTCCTCACCGATCCCCTCGAACACATGAAGATGCATGAGATTCAACGGCGCCTTCAAATCGTTCATCAGGCTGGAGCCCATTTGGGAGATCCGAGTTTAGAAATCTTTCTAAAACCTAAAGAGGAACAGATCGCCCAAGACTACTTAAATCAATTGAACATTCCTCCTCATACAGCATTGATTTGTATCCACCCCGGTGCCAAAGACCTGTTCAAGCAATGGGCCCCTTCCCATTTTATCAGTTTGGGAAAAAAACTCACTGAACGGATTAAATGTCAGTTATTCATCACAGGAACCGCTTCTGAAAAAACCCTTGTAACAAAAATTGCAAGGCAAATTCCAGGAGCAATTCCTGTCACACATTTGAAACTCCGCCCCTTTGCCGCATTTGTCAAACACATGAGTCTGGTCATTGCAAACGATACCGGACCGATGCATGTGGCCTTCGCAATGAAAACCCCAACAGTTGCTCTGTTTACCCCAACAGATCCAGAACTCTGCGGCCCCTATTTTGCACACCAAGCGCACATCATTTACAAGAAAAAAACCTGCACTCCCTGCTTGCGCAAACAATGTAGAGAACCATTCTGTCTGCTCCAGATTGGAGTCGACACCGTTTTTAACACCTCACTGCAACTCATCACCAAACATCAGGACTGAAATATGACTCGACCGCTTACTTCCATTTTAAATTCGGTGCTCCCTCTTATGACTCCATCCCCCTCCATCTCCCGATATCTCCTTTGGCCTTGCGACCCCAAAGATCCCGTTAGATGCGACACTTCCGATTCCTCAGAACCAAAAATCTATTGCGGCGGACTCAGCGCACTCTGCCAAGCCGTTCACCAACTGTTTCATAAGTCTGGTAGAGTGATTTATTCCTCATCAGGCAGCTCTCTAAACCAATCAACATTGCACCTCTCATCCGATCCGACAACTTTTATTACAAGCACAATTGATCCCCTTTCTTCAAGAAACGAGAAAACACTTCATGAATTGATGCCTCATTTGCGCTCTTCCATTACATTTCATGAACACCTCGATAAGCTTGTATACAACAAGATGGGATTACCGACGTTTATTAACTCAGGGAGGGTTGTCTACACAATCAATAGCAGGCAATTTGCAGAACGTCGAAAAGAGATGCAAGCATTCAATATCCCTGATGACATCTTTGATGATATCGATTATCGAAAGAACACTCTCCTCGCAGAAGAAAGGGGAATCCTTCCCCTCTTACAAAAAGATGGCGGGTATCTTCTTCCAACCGCTTCGTCTCATATCATTGCTTTCTTAGAGGAAACATTTCCAGAGAGATTTTCATACGTTAAAGAACCTATTTCCAAGCTAGGCAGCCAGTCATTTGTTTCCCCGTCTGGAAGATTGCGCGCCGTAGGAGCCGACAACACGCCCTTATGGAAAGATCAACCTACGCCTGAAATCTGCACATACTGGAAAGGAACCATTCCCCGCTCCTTATGGGAAGGTCGTCAAATGCTCTCCGATGATCTCATTCCACTACAAAGTACAGGCGGCTTGTTTTTCACTCCCTTCGAAGTTGCCATCGAAGAGGAGCTAGTTCTTGTTAAGATGCAGATCAATTGCAACGACTTTAAAGTTGATGAACTCTGCCCGCTCCCCCCCCAATTAATCATGAAGCACGAACTCGAGAAGTATTTTATAGGAACTTGGAAGATGTATGGATCACACACGACCTGGCATGACACCACCCCTCCCAGCCAAATCCCTGAAGATTTACATCCTCATTGGTTCAACCTATCTGTACTAGAAAATAGCCTATCGGGAGCTCGATTACAGGAGTCCCTGTGAGTTTCAATCCCAAAGTAGCCATCATCATCCTCAATTGGAATGGACTGAGGGACACGCTTGCGTGTCTCTCCTCTGTCCTTTCACTGGACTACCCCAATTATGAAGTCGTTGTTGTTGACAACGGCTCAACAGATCATTCTTCAGCTCAAATCCCAGAGCATTTCCCAAAAATCACCTTCATTCAAAATCAAACAAACCTGGGCTTTGCAGAAGGTAATAACGTCGGGATTCGCTACGCACTTACAACCGACGCTGCCTATATTTTGTTGTTGAATAACGACACCCTTGTCGATCCCAAATTGTTATCCGCCTTCATGGCCACTTTCGCAAACAACCCCAAAGCCGGAATTCTAGGAGCAAAAATCTACCTCTTTGATCACCTGCAAACGTTAGACCATATCGGAGGAAAATGGAACCCCAAGACTGCCAGTTTTGATCTCATTGGCAATAGAGCCCTCGATGATGGAACCAAATGGCACTCTCCCGAAGAGATCGACTATGTCTGCGGAGCTGCGCTCATCGCTTCTAGAGCGGTCTTTGAAACCATCGGTCTTCTCGAAGCGCGCTTTTTCTTAATTTGGGAAGAATCTGACTTTTGTTTTCGAGCCAAACACGCCGGATTTGCGACCTACACCTGCCCAGATGCAAAGATCTGGCACAAAGTCTCCGCCTCCTTTGTCGGCAAGCCCCACTCTACCTATTTTTGGTGGCGCAACCGCCTCTTGTGGATCGAGCGCAACTGCACCCCAAAAGACAAATTAAAAATTTGGCTTAAAATCATTGGCCCGGAAATCATACACATGTACAAAATCCAAGGGCTCAAGTCGATCCAACTCGCACTGACTCGATGGATCAATCCAAAGGCCGATCTACACCAAAAGCAAGAGAAATTACGGAAAAATAAAGCAGCGATCCGGGGCATTCACGATTATTTTCGACGCAAGTTCGGCAATGGACCCTCTTGGCTTTTTGAAAAAAACCAAAAATAGCTATTTACTGTGTAAGTTGGAATTGCTATAAAGAGTGGAGCCAGTAAGTGTGCTTACGTCATTAAACGTAAGTTTAGATTTAACTGATTGGCTTTAAAATTGTTAAATATTACTTGCACTCAAACACCAGCACCATAGAAAAATTATGTTTCATTCTCTTTGCTTGATTAAACGCCTCTGCCGTGTAAGTGCTCTTTTACTTGCAGCTTTCGCCCTAGTCGGTTGCGAAAATAACATGGTCATCCTCAGCAATGTCGATGAAAGGGAAGCTAATGAGATCGTAGTTTTTCTCGCAAGCAGAGGAATCCCCTCAGATAAAATGCCGTCCGCATCCGCGGGCCCAGGAGGAGGTGCAGACGCAACCCCCAAATTTAGCATCTGGGTGAAACCTGGCCAAGCCACTGATGCAATGGCCATCCTCAATCAAAACGGGCTCCCCAGAAGACAAGGGACCAACTTACTTGACTTATTTGCTCAATCAGGTTTGATGTCCTCCGATAAACAAGAAACCATCCGCTATCAGGCAGGCCTCGCATCACAAATCACCAACATGATCCTAAAAATCGATGGGGTCATCGATGCCGATGTTCAACTCTCTTTTCCCCCAACCGAAACCGCTTTACCAGCCCCTGGTCAAACAGCGCCTCCTCCCTTGAGAATTACCGCCGCGGTATACGTGAAACACCAAGGAATTCTTGACGATCCCAACAGCCACCTTGTCAGCAAAATTAAGCGGCTTGTCGCTGGAAGCGTTGCCGGTCTTGATGTCAATGATGTAACAGTGATCTCCGATCGCTCCCGTTTCACTGATATTTCTTTAGCCCCTGTCATTGAACCTTTAGAAATGAAAGGAAAAGAATACGTAAGCATCTGGTCGATCGTTATGAGCAAAAATTCTGCAGGAAGATTCCGCTTTATTTTCTTCCTTCTTACAATCTGCGCCGTCGTCTTTGCTCTAATTATGGGCTGGTTAATCTGGAAGTTCTACCCCATATTAAGAAAACAAGGCGGCCTCAAATCGCTGCTTAAACCTGCTCCTATCGAGGATTTTGAAAACACCCATGACAAGGATTCTTCCCATAAAGAGGAAAAATAAACCACATCATGGACAAAACTGCCGCTATCGTCTGCAACGCTTTTTTGAACAAATGCGCCCCCGAACAACACGCCGCATTGCTTCAATTCCTTCCCTTTAGCGAAGCTGAGCATCTCCAAAGCCTACCGCGCACTTTGGGAAATCCATCAAAACAATTCGAACTTCCCGAAGAGATGCTCGATCAAATCCATTTTTCTTGGATCACACCGATTCTACGTGCACTTCCTGAAACTGAGATCCGTCTTTTTCTATCATCTCTTAATCAAGCACAAATCAAAGGGCTCAAACAGCAACTTTTATTTGCAAACCATCTACCGCAACTGCCTTCCCTTATTCAAAACTATCTCCGACACACTCTCTTTGAGGGCCTATCAATCCCCGATCTGCTTCCTCCTTCTTGCTTGCCCGATCAGCCTCTTAACACACTGCTCGAATTCCCCTATGCACGCCTCCTGGTATTAATCGATCTCTTGTCGATGCATGATCTTGCCTGCGAAATCCGCCATATTATCGACACTGTTAAACTCAAAAGAATTTATTCTCTCCTTACCCCCTCGAATCAGGCATATTTAAAATCTCTTTCTCATAAAAAAGAGCCTGTTGCATTTAAAAAAATAGGATTAAACCATTGGAATAAAGACACTGAAGCCCTCCGCTCGATCCTCCTCCAAAGAGGAGTCAATAGACTTGCAAAAGCACTCTATAGCCACGACCCGAGCCTCCTGTGGCATCTCACACACCGACTCGACATTGAAAGAGGTCAAATGCTGCACAAACTCTGCTCTCCTCTCAACCACCCCCGCGCGCATAACCTCTTAACCGAACAAATCCTGAATTTAGCAGAAACAGTTAAAACGATTAACCCCAGTTAAAAAATGAAATTTTTTTCTTTAATCTATCACGGCGACGTCCACTTGGCAGAAGAAGAAAAAGTCATCTCAGCTGAAGATTACGGAACCCTTATTTCAGCCGAGGAAATCTTAAATCTCGCCAAAAAAGATGCTGAACAGCACAAAGCAACTGTTGAAAAAGAATGCCTAGAGCTCAAAGAAATCGCCAAAAAACAGGGATTTGAAGAAGGGCTACAGCTCTTTAACGACCATCTCCTGACCTTTGATCGGCAGCTGCGCGCACTCAAACTCGAGCTTCAACAGCAGATCCTCCCCCTGGCCCTCAAAGCAGCAAAAAAAATTGTCGGCCAAGCCCTCGAAGTCAATCCGGAAACCATTGTTGATATTGTGATGCAAACCCTCTCTCCCATTACTCAAAATCAACGCTACACAATTTACGTCAACAAAACAGATAAAGATGTGTTAGAAGCAAACAAACCTAAAATTAAACAAATTCTAGAGCACGTGCAAACGCTTACCATCCAAGAGCGAGCAGATGTTGCCCCTGGCGGCTGCATTATCGAAACAGAAAGCGGTATTATCAATGCAAGCATTGAAAATCAATGGAGAGCTTTAGAGGCCGCTTTCGGAAAATTCATGAAATCTTAAGCTTTTTCTTAGTTAAAAACCCTTGTAATAGATTATACTGAGCGTAAAAAACTGGTCGTTCCATGAATAAATTTCTCCCTCTTCTTCTGCTTCTCTTATTTTTCGGGATCGGCGCAGATATTCTAATCGCACAAGAAACAGCCCCATTACAGCAAACACTCGCTCCAGACATAGCCCCAACCTCTATCGGCCCTGTCAAAGCCCCATCAATGATTCAGGAGCTTTCCGCTGTCACCGCCCTCTCGCTGCTCCCCTTTGCAATCATGCTACTCACATCCTACATCAAAATTGTCATCGTCCTTTCATTGTTAAGAAATGCACTTGGAGTCCAGCAATCTCCTCCAAACCAAGTTCTTACTGGAATTGCACTCCTCATGACAATCTACGTCATGTTCCCCACCGGGCTTAAAATGTATCAAGCAGGAGAAGACTACATCAATTCGCATACACCTAATACGCTGATCTCATCTGAAAGCGCTATCTATGCCGTAGGTGTTATGGACCGGTGTAAAGAGCCTATGCGAGACTTCCTGCAAAGGAACACAACTTCAAAAAACATGACCAGTTTTTACCAACTCGCTTACAAGTCGTTTCCAGAATCCTATCGCCCAACATTGAAACCCAACGACTTTATCGTCCTTGTGCCAGCATTTATCACCACACAAATTAAAGCTGCCTTTGAAATTGGAGTCTTGATCTACCTTCCCTTTTTCGTGATCGATCTTGTGACATCCAATATTTTGCTTGCGATGGGGATGATGATGCTCTCTCCCCTTACGATCGCTCTTCCCCTTAAACTCCTTTTGATCGTAATGGTCGATGGTTGGACCTTGATTATTCAGGGACTTGTATTATCATTCCGTTAAACTGAGGCATTTTGGCCCATGTATAGCACAGAAATTTATCAACTCTCATATCAATCTCTAATTTTAATTCTGCTCTTATCTGGTCCCCCCATTTTAATTAGTACACTCTTGGGACTTATGGTTGCGATCTTTCAAGCTGCAACTCAAATCCAAGAACAAACCCTCTCGTTCATGGTTAAACTCTTTGCTGTCATGCTTACACTCCTATTTATGGGAGGATGGCTCTCTGCTCAAATCATGCAATTCACCGGGAATATTTTTATGAATTTCTTCAAGTGGTCGACGTAACATTAGATGAGCCCGACAGAAACCTACATCTCACTCTATAACCACCTCATCAGTTTCGCTCCCGTATCCTTTTTCTCTCTCTTTCTTCTGTCCCTTTTTAGAATTGCTCCCATTGTTGCCATCACTCCATTTTTAGGATCTAAAGTTCCAGCCGGCATTAAAATGGGACTGACCATTGCGATTGCCATCATCTTCCTTCCTCACATCGCAATCACAAGCAAGACACTCCTCACATTTAGTCCCACATTCATTTGCCTTGCATTAAAAGAACTGCTAATCGGATTTGTCCTTGGCATCTTTTCTTCCGTTCCCTTTTTTATGGCCCAATCATCAGGATCACTCATCGATTTTGCAAGAGGAGCTTCCTCTCTTCAAGTCAACGATCCATTTATGCAATCGCAAGCCTCCGACATTGGGATTCTCTATAACTTTATCATGATCGTGATCTTTTATGAGATCAATGGCCCCATCTATTTCTTTGAAGCCGTCATGAACACCTATTCTATCATCCCTGCTGATGGATGGATCAACCCTTCATTCTTTGCTTTTAACCACCCCTTCTGGTCAACAGTCTGGGAACTTGTCACCAAAGTGCTAGCAGTTGCCATTCAACTCGCAGCGCCTTCACTCCTGGCCATTCTCATGACTGAACTCTTTCTCGGAATCGCCAATCGACTTGCGCCTCAAGTACAAATCGCCTTCCTTGGCATGTCTCTTAAATCCTTAATCGGCCTTGCGATGCTCGCTATTGCATGGTTCTTTATCATCAAACAACTGGGCGTTCAGCTCAACCTATGGCTCAAAGAAATTCCCCGCGTGATGAACTTCTTTGGATAAGTTTTGTGTTGACCGAATCGCTGCTAAAAATTTAAAGTGGAAACCGCTTATTCCATACCCAAGTGAACTCGAAAGCTTGAATTTGGGTAGCGCGAAAGATCCCGGGGTTGGACGATCGTAAAGTTAGCTGTGTCCATGGACACAGCGGCCTTTACG
>CAYWSY010000009.1:0-35575 GCA_964461105.1 uncultured bacterium | reverse complement strand
GTGAAGATGCTGAGGCAGAAATTTCTCTAACTTTGAAGTGGACGCAGTATATACTAAAATAACCTGAAGAATCGGTTTTTTGTCAACATGTAGATCGATCTGTAGTAACGAACGAATTCGATAAAAAATGTTTATTTTCCTGTAACCTGTTAATTGTAAATCACTTGAAAACAATACAAGTGAAACGATTGACGGAAATAAGCCAGTACTGGCATAATTAAGGTCACCGGAGAACTCTAATGAGAACTGCGAAGCAAGATCGGCAGCTAATATATATAGGATCATCAAAGAAAGACTCTGAAAAGTTGCCAGAAGCGGTAGGGGAAGTGTTCTTAACTGCTTTAAAAATGGCACTTAAGGGAGAAACTCATGAAGATGCAAAACCATTTAAATATCATGGAAGCGGTGTTTTTGAAGTTGTAAAAGATTATCGTAGTGATACATTTAGGGAAATATATACCGTGCGGTATGAAGAAGTGGTTTTTGTTATTCATGTTTTCCAGAAGAAGAGCAAAAAAAAGTCAGAAACCCCTAAAAAAGATGTGGAGTTGATCGAGCAAAGGCTAAAGTGGGCAGATCAAATTTATAAGGAACAATATGGCAAAAAAAAGAAAAAAAGCGGATAAAGCAGTAAAAAAGATAGTTCCGGAGAAAATTGAATATGAAGTTAGCTCAGGGAATTTGTTTCGTGATTTTGGATTTTCTAATCCGGAAGAGAGGAATGCAAAGTCTGACCTTGCTCTTATAATTAGCTCAACCATCAAACATCGAAATCTTACTCAGGCAGAAGCCGCCAAATTAATGAGAACTGATCAGTCAAAAGTTTCTAAGATTGTAAAAGGATTGTTATCAGAATTCACAATCGAACGCTTGATGAATTATATGGTTTTATTAGGTATTGATGTTGAAATTACGCCGAAAGAAAGCAAGACATTAGCTCCGTCAATTCATGTTAGTTCAAATAACTTGAGAAGGTTATACCCAAACAACTTCAAAAGTTGATTTTCGGCAACGCGAAAGCTCCCGCGGTTAAGCGATCGTAAAGTTAGCTGTGTTTATGAACACAGCGGCCTTTACGATCGCTTAACCCCGGGGCTTTGGTGCAGCCGAAAACCAACTTTTGAAGTTGTTTGGGTATAAGAGCTTGATTAACGAAGCTTCCCCGACCACCCAAGCTTTGTTCTCAGCGTAGAGAAGTAATCCCGTCTATTCAAACTGATTAACTTGAAATTTCTCTTCGATCGTGTGATTCGGAAGACATCGCCAGTATGTAAACTCATGCTGGTGATTCCGTCTGCTCGGACCTCGACCGGGTCGTAATCGCTTAAATATTGGATCTGGATCTCTTGCTTGCATGAAAGAACAATGGGTCGGTTGGAGATTGTATGGGGAGAGATTGGAGTGAGTACCAGGGCTTCGAGATCGGGACTTAAAATCGGTCCGCCGGCTGCCAGTGAATAGGCAGTTGAACCATTGGGAGTGGCAAGGATGATTCCATCCGCTTCAAAGGTGTTGAGATAGAGACCATCGGCGTGGATTGCAATTTCGACTAAGGAGGGGTTTTTCGCGCGATGGACGACGATATCATTGACAGCAAAGCATTTTTCCCCGTTTAACGTCTCTCCATGGATCATTACTCGCTCGTGGATCTTGTAGGCACCTTGCATGAGATCTTGTAGGCTGGGATAGATATCTGAAATGGGGACATCTGCCATGAAGCCGAGGTGACCGAGATTGATGCCAAGGATAGGCGCTTCGAAGTTCTCGTAGCGGTGCACAAGGCGCAGGATCGATCCATCGCCACCCATTGAGATGGCAAAGGTGATTTCGCTTGGATCCACTTCAGAAAGACGTTTTGCACCAATATTTGAGGCCTCTTCATCTTCAGCTACGACGGTAACTCCATGGTTCGCAAGAAATTCGCGGACACCGATAGCGAGATTTTTCGACTGCTTCTTGGAGGTGTTAGCAAACAGAGCGATGATCATGTTGTCACCAAGTTAGCGGATTTAAGCTGGGAGAATTCAAGAAGAATTTGCTCAGTGATCGCATCGGAGTTAAGTCCAAGTTCGACCATGAGTTCTTTATGGCTTCCCTGTTCTACAAAGGTGTCGGGGATCCCGAAGTTGAGGATGTGAGTGTGCGTGAATTTGTTTTTTACCATGAAGGAATTAAAAATCATTCCAAGTCCGCCATTTAAACTGTGTTCTTCGATGGTAACCACATAGGGATGGGAATCTAAAATGTTGCAGAAAAGATCTGAGTCGAGGGGTTTGACAAAGACAGGATCGATCACTGTAGCTTCGATGCCGTGAGTCAGAAGACGCTCGCGGATCTGCAGGGCTGTATCGGTCATGTGGCCTAAGGCAATGAGTGCGAGCTTGGAGCCTTGCACGAGAATTTCAGCGCATCCCAATTCCCGTTTGTGGATGGGAAGATGTGTGTCATCTGTGGCCATGTTGGGATAGCGGATGGCGGTGGGACGGTTCCAGTGAAAAGCACTTTCGAGAAGTTCTTTAAGCACATGCCCATTGCGAGGCTGGCAGATGATCATATTGGGCATCGCATTTAGGAAAGCGATGTCATAAATACCGTGGTGAGTTGATCCATCGGGTCCTGAAATACCCGCTCGATCAACAGCAAAGATAACGGGTAGTTCTTGTAGACAGACGTCTTGGAAAAGATTGTCGAAAGCGCGTTGGAAAAATGTTGCATAGATCGAACAGATCACTTTCATTTTTTTTCCATAGGCAATCCCTCCGCAGAATGTCACAGCATGCCCTTCGGCAATTCCAACATCGAGACACCGTTCGGGAAATGTTGCCATAAAGGTATCGAGACAAGAGCCTGCAGGCATCGCTGGAGTGACTGCAACTAAACTGGGATCATTTTCTGCCATTTTGACAAGATGTTTGCCGAAGATCTGCGGGAAGGTTGGCTTTGAGGCTGTGGGGTGGAAAAGGCCAGTGACTTTGTCAAAGGGTTTACAGCCGTGATAGGAAATGGGGTTTTCTATGGCAGTGTCCATCCCTTTGCCTTTAACGGTAACGACGTGTAGCAGGACAGGTTTGGGATTGTCTTTGAGTGCTTCGAGAACGGCGATCATTTTAGGCAGGTCGTGGCCATCAATTGGACCGACATAAGAAAGATTGAACTGTTCGAAAAATGGGGCTGTGCTGACTAGGTTTTTAATCGACTCTTTAAGTTTGTATCCCTGTTTTGCAATCGTCTGCCCGTAGTTGGGAATTTTTGAGAGCAAGTTTTCAACTTCTTGGTAAATCTTATTAGATTTGGGGTTGTTGATGAACCGGCTTAAGATATGAGTGATGGCACCCACATTTTCAGAGATCGACATTTTGTTGTCGTTTAAGACGACGATGAGCCGGCTTAAATCTTTTGGGATATTGTTGAGCGCTTCTAGGGTCAGTCCACAGCTCAGGGTGGCATCGCCTAAGATGGGGATGATATGTTCATGACGTTTGGTCAGATCGCGGTTTTTAGCAACGCCGAGAGCAAGAGATAGGGCGGTTCCTGCATGCCCCGCATAGAAGTGATCGTGGGATGATTCTTTGGGATTACAAAACCCGCAAAGACCTTTAAATTGGCGAATTCGTGAAAATTCTTGCTGACGACCAGTGAGGATTTTATGAGGATAAGACTGATGACTGACATCGAAGATGAATTTATCTTCTGGAGAATGAAAGACTTTATGCAGTGCAATGGTCAGCTCGACAATCCCTAAATTAGAGGCGAGGTGCCCTCCGGTGGTGCTCAGGACATCGATGATGTGTTGACGGATTTCTTGAGCGAGTTGTTCGAGAGAATCAATTGAAAGGGTTGTTAAATCTCTAGGAGAGTGGATTGAGGGGAGGAGGGGCAATGTCATGAAATGGTCCGATTCAGTTGAGCTGTCTGTCCAGGGATAAATGCTTGGGTTTGAGGTTTTCCAGAAGCGTCGATCTGTATCTCTCCATCGCGGTTTTTAATAAGCATTTCAATTTTCTTTTCAGCAGCTGTGAGTTGCTTGTTGCAGCGTCCAATGAGGCTATCTGCCTCTTCATAGAGTTTTAGTGAGTCTTCAAGCGAGACCTTTCCTGAATTCATTTTTTCAAGAATCTCTTCCAATCGAGCATAGGCGGATTCAAAAGAAAGGGTGTCATCTGGATTCATGGCTCATCTCTGTTATGGTTGCGAGTGCAGTCCCATCGTGAAATTTGATGGTC
Source organism: uncultured bacterium (assembly GCA_964461105.1). Classification (GTDB taxonomy): domain Bacteria; phylum Chlamydiota; class Chlamydiia; order Chlamydiales; family Rhabdochlamydiaceae; genus JAGVMG01. The sequence goes on along the minus strand of CAYWSY010000009.1, from coordinate 31,352 downwards.
ACTGATTGGGATACGTTTAGTTCTTTAGCCGAAAGGATAACCGATTCTTTGTTTTCTTGAAAGAGGATGCAATACCCTTTTGTTAAAATATTTTTTGGGTCTATAGCGTAAAGATGAGAGAGGAGTTGTTGGAAGCGGTGTTTTTTTTCTGCGAGAACTCGCTGGGAGCTAGTCTGTAGCTGTGAGTGGAGGATTGTTGCAGAAAAACTGAGTTTCAAAGAGTTGATTTGATGCAAGGCGGCTCCTTGAAGGGAGCGTGTAAGGGATTTGAGTTTGTGTTGGAGTGTATGGATCTGCACAGATGGTTTAAGAGCTGCTGCTTGCTTTTTTAGTCCTTCGAGTTTCAGGCGATGGAATGTAAGCCGCTGGAGGGCACTTTGATCGATGTCGGTTCGCATCCCATCCATTTTTTGAATATGGCTTCCTAACAGGGGGTAAGGGGAGGTGAGAAGGGGTGTTTTTTTGATCCGCTCTAAGAGATTGCGCTGTTGTGTTAGCTGTGTGCGAACGGCATAAAAGAGGCGATCGCGAGTTTGTTTTAAAAAGTGCAATTGTTGGGCTTTTTCAGAAATGGCAAGTTCCGCTGCGGCAGATGGGGTAGGCGCTCTAACATCTGCAATGAAGTCAGCAATCGACACATCTGTTTCGTGTCCAACAGCAGAAATAATGGGGATTTCTGATTTGAAAATCGCCTCAGCGACAATTTCTTCGTTGAAGGCAAAGAGATCTTCCAAGCTGCCTCCCCCTCTTCCTACAATGAGAACATCGGCAAGTTTGTGCTCATTAAATTGGGCAATTGCGCGGGCAATTTCAAGAGCCGCTCCCTCTCCTTGAACTTTTACAGGATTAAGGATAAGGTGGATTCCAGAGTATCTTCTGCTGACAACGGTAATGATATCTTGGATCACAGCGCCTGTGGGCGAGGTCACGATTCCAAGTGTTTTTGGGTATTTGGGTAATTTTTTTTTGAGTGCTGGGTCGAACCACCCTCGAGAGTGAAGTTTTTGTTTGAGCTCGTGGAGTTGGAGAAGGAGCCTTCCTGTGCCTTGATATTGAAGCTCGCGAATAATGAGTTGATAATTGCCTCTTGGTGCATAGACAGAGACCTCTCCTTTCACAACAACCTGCTCTCCTCCTTTAGGGGTTTTTTCGAGCAATTTAGCAGAGCCTTTGAAGAGGACAGCAGAAATTTGAGCATCGGCGTCTTTAAGTGTAAAATACAGGTGTCCAGAGGCTTGCTCTTTTACGTTACTGATCTCTCCCCGGACAGTCACAACAGAAAAGCGGGATTCCAATTGTTGTTTAATTGCGGAGGTGAGCTCAAAAACAGAGAGGATGGTGCTCATAAATGAAAATCCCTTGCATTGGATCGGGTCTGTCCGCTATGATAACGTGTTAACAACTTTTACAAAAGCCTTAAAAGATATGAAGCGTGTTCCTCTGATTATTGGAAATTGGAAGATGTACAAAACACCTCGAGAAGCTGCAGATTTCATCGAGGAGCTTTCTCCTTTAGTAGCGTCTACTCAACGGAGAGTCTATCTTGCACCTGGATTCCTTGCGATCGAAGCTGCTGTGCGTGCAGCCAAAGGGTCGAGAATGCTTATTGGCGCGCAGAATCTGCACGAGCAGGTAGAAGGATCGTTTACTGGGGAGATTTCAGCTCGGATGCTGATGGCAGCGGGAGCGTCGTTTGTGATTATTGGGCACTCTGAGCGGCGGGTTCTCTTTGGCGAGACGAATGCGCTTATTAATCAGAAGGTTCACCGTGCTTTGACCGCAGGGTTAGTTCCTGTCGTTTGTATTGGAGAGACCTTAAAAGAGCGTGAGTTGGGGCTTACAAAGGCAGTTTTGAGCCAGCAACTTGAAGAATGTTTAAAGGGTGTCCTTTCTCCCTCGTTAGCTTCTTTGATTGTAGCGTATGAACCAATTTGGGCGATTGGAACGGGCGTTGCAGCCACACCTGCCCATGCGCAGCAGGTCCATAAGATGTGTAGAGACTTTGTTGAAGAAAAATGGGGGAGAGAAGCCTCTCAGCAGCTTTATTTGCTCTACGGCGGATCTGTAAAGCCAGATAATATTGCTTCTTTGATGTCTGAAGTGGACATTGATGGTGTGCTTGTCGGAGGTGCTTCTTTAGATGTGAAGAGCTTTGCTCAACTGATCAATTATTAACAGGTGCATATGTCATTTATTTTTTATCTCGCTCTTTTCTTTTTTCTAGTCTTGTGTGCGCTCTTAAGTCTTGTGATTTTAATTCAAGAGAGTAAGAGCTTAGGGCTCGGAGCTTCTTTTGGAGGAGACCCAGGGGAATCGATTTTTGGAACATCGACAGCTGACGTATTGAAAAAGTTTACAGGCTGGCTTGCCATTGTTTTTATGGCTTCCTGCATTTTGCTTTCATTGTGGACAGGTTCTTTAAGCCGCTCTCAAAAGCACCTCTTGCCGACAACAATTGAACACGTTCAGTCATGAAATTAACGATCATCACTTATGGGGATCCGATCCTTCGCAAGAAGTGTGAGTCGATTGTTGAAATCACTGATGAGATCCGTAAGCTCGCTGATGCAATGATTCAAACCATGGATGAGTCTAATGGGTGTGGTTTAGCCGCGCCCCAAGTGGGTTATCCCGTACGTTTATTTGTTCTTCGCGACTATATCATTCAAGAAGATGGGGAATGGACGCAAGGGGAGCCCAAGGTCTATATCAATCCTAAACTCATAGATCCCAGCAATGAGATGATTCGAGACATGGAAGGGTGTTTATCGATTCCAGGCATCCGTCTTGAAGTGGATCGCCCTCATCAGATCACTGTAGAAGCGATGGATTTAAATGGCCATATCTTTACAGAGGTGGTTGAAGGGTACAATGCACGGATCCGTATGCATGAGAATGATCACATCAATGGAGTGTTATTCATTGATCGAGTGGCGGTTCATGATCGGAAACGGATTGAGCCTGAGCTCCGTAAAATAAAGAAGAAGTCTTAAAAAATCAGAACCTCTTGCTTGAAGCAAGAGGTTCTGAAGGTGAACGAGTTGTTTAGAAATCAAGACTAACTCGTGCAGCCACTTGATATCCTTGAGTGCGCAAGTCAAGTTTGATTGGCTTGCCCTTTTGATCAAGGGGTCTGTTAGTTGCATTGCTTTTTGTTTTCTTTGGAATTGCAAATTTCAATTGAACAGGTTGATCTGTTTCTTTTGATTTTTTCTTGCTATCTTGAACTTGGATACCTGCTTTAGCAGCAAATACCAAAATAGCTTGTTTTGGTCTAGTTGAGCAGACTTTAACAACGACTTTGCTCTGCCATGCATCTTTGCCAACTTTAACATCTGCAGTCAGATCTTTAGCAACCTTGTTCCTAAATGCTGTCTGAATAAGAAAGATCCGATCGCCCGGCTTTACACTCAGGGTGCTGAGTGCTCTGGTTACCGCTGGATAGAGAGATAATTCTGTAGCAAGCAAAGCGTTTGCAAGCTTTGGATCCATGTCTACGCTCTCCTCCTCTTCCTCCATTCTTCTAAGGGTTGAGGAAACTGAAGAAAAGAACCCATAATTTGATTCTTGATATCTTGTGTCTGCAGCTTTTTGTACAGCTTTTGAAGGAGCAGCTTTTTGATCTGCTTTTTTAGAGCGAGATTTTTTTGTCTCTTCGACGGAAGATTCAGAGTCAGAGTCGCTATCGCTTCTTGACACTGAAGATCCTGATTTGCTTGAAGATGCAGAAGATACAGATGATGCATCTGATTCTGATCCACTTACCAAGCCTTCTGATTCAGATTCGCTTTCTGACACAGCCGATGCTGAGCTGTTTGTCGAGCTCGACGCGCTCTTAGTATCTGAATCGCTATCAGAGTCACTGACATCCTTTTTACTGTGTTTTTTGCTTGGAGCAACATCTCTAGATGAGCTTGAACTTATAGATTCAGTTCTAGTCATTTCAAAACCACTAAAACCTCCCCTGTTAGGAAGAGTTATATAACCAGTATGAGGCGTTTGAACGAAACTAGGAGCTATTTCTTCGTTGCTGTCGAAATTAAATGAAACAGGAGGTTGTGTCATCAACTGGGTGGAGGTCGCTGTGCTTAGTGGCAATGCTGGAGGTGGAACAGTAGGAACGCTTGGCAGAGCTGTTGACTCTTCAACTAATCTGGGTGCTGAAGAACTAGTCGTTGAGCTTGATCGCCCTGTCGCATCTGCTGCAACTCGTCTCAGTACGGCAGAACTATTTGCAGTTCGATCTCCTGTACTAGCCTTGTTTCGTCTTGATCTAGGAGCTGAAGAAGAAGTTAATGAACTTGTTCTTTGACTTGACGAGGAAGAAGATGAGGATGAAGAAGATGAGGAAGGGTAGGAAAACTGCTCTGTAACGAGAACATCTGTTCTGCCTGCTGTTGCTTGCATATCTACAACTGCAACTTCTGTTTGAGCTGCAGGTTGTTTTTGACTTCTGCGTGATCGCCCTGCCCCGACTGTAACTTGTTCAGAAGGAGTAGCTAATGTTAACGAACTGGAACTTGAGCCAGGTGCTTCTACTGACATAATGAATCTCCTTTGTAATTTTTATTTTCTTTAAGCAAGGTGCTTCAAAGAAATCGTGCCGCGATTATGGTAAAGTTAAGATTTCATCACAATCATCTAAAATTTCTATAGAATATAAAAATTAAATTTTACTCATTGGAGTTGAGAGGCTTAAGTGTTTAAATGGAAGGAAAAAAAATACAAAAAACAGGTGTTTTTCAAGAAATTTCGGGCTCAAATTTGAGTGTTTTTGGTTAAGATTCGATTAAGGTTACTTGATAAGATTGACAGAAGCGCTGAAGCGGTTGTCACCGGGAATTCTCTCATAGGTGAGTCTCAAGCGCCAGCTGCAGGTCAGCAAAGTGTAGAGGTCGATTTTACCTGCATTATAGCGAGGTTCATCCGATCTTCCCCATCCGTGCCGTGTTTGGATGTGGCAGGTCCACCGTGGGCTTAAACGGATTTGAAAGCGGCTGAGGAGCGTGTCTCTGCCGTCGGAGAGGGGAGACTCTAAGAGTTCAGGAATGGGCCTGGCTACATCGAGGATAAAATTGGAGTGGTCGCTCTTGCGCCAATCAAATTTACTCCGATGGCGGAATTCGATACCAAAAGCGATATCTTCACTTATCGTCCAGTCGATCCCAATGTTGGTGAAATCCCATACTTTTTCTTCGTTATTCCAACAGATCCCGCTCCGAATGGCTAACGAAGGGAGATTCCAGCCAAAGGTGAAGTAGCTTTTGGGGAAGCTTTGTGCAAAATGGCGCGATCCAAAATATCCGTAAGTGTAGAGATCTGTTGTCAATGTGGGAAGAAAACTTAAGGTGTTTTTACGAAAGAGCGTATTTCTCACGCCAATACGGAGTTGATTGAGCTTGTAATATCCATCGTTGAGATCGAAGATGTAGTGGTCATTGATTCCTTCTGATGGGCGTGTCAAACCTTGGTACATAAGGTAGGGTTCGAGCAAGTGGCGGTATGTGGAAAAGGTTCGCGTCAGACTGGTATGGATGTGACCTCCGTAGGTGAAAATCCCTTGGCCAATGGGATGGTGCTCTGGACTTTTAGAGTAAAAGATGCCAATGATGCCGACTTGTGGTGTGACGCTGACAGCCCCGAATTGGAAGGGGCGATAGAGTTCATTTTTGGTCTCTAATCGGATCGATTGAGTCGAGCTAGGCAGGTGAAGCCGATGAAACTGGTTGCGCAAAACGGTTGCATAAACATAGTCGAGATATCCAGCGCTCGCGTAATTGGAAGAGATAATGCCTGAAGATCCGAGCGTGAAGGGACGGAGCCCTACGGATACGAGTGGAAGCTCTTGATCGATGCTTTGAAATCGATTGACGCGGGGTTGCAAGCTTAAGTGAGCAAAGAGGTTGTTCGTTTCATGTGTGACTTGGAATCGTGTGCGCTTTTGGGTGTTGATTTCAAAATCGTCGCTGCGAAAATCGCCAACCATGCGATTATCGCTGAATTTATCGTAGGTGAGATGGGCTTTTGTTCTCCCATCGCGGCTCTGAGTATGATAGAGCCCTTGTAGACGGTAGCGATGGGGGCCTTGTTCATAGGGAAAACTTTTATCTCTAGCTCCATAGCTGCGCGTGACAAATGTGGTGAGGCCATCTGGAGAGAAATATTCTGATTCAAAAGCGGCTCCAAATCCCCGTTTGATGCGGTAATCTAGGCGGAAGAAGAGGTTGAGATCGCGCCAGGAAAAGAGGCGGTAGCGCATCGTGAGTCGAGGCCCGATCCCCTTATCCCAAACCACTTTATAGCGGATCGGAGGATCTGAAAATACTTTTAAGTTGCTCTTAAATGAAGGAACCCAGAGTAAAGGAACTTTAAAAAATTGAAAACGGATGTTGCGAGCAGAGAGGAGTTTGTCTTCAGTGATTTTGACTTTTCCTGCTTTGATTTCCCATGCATTTTCTTGGTTTTCTGAAGTAGTTACAAAGGCGCTATAGATATAAAACGAGCCGTCTGATTTAAGCTCGATTTTGTCGCCCCCTAAAAACCAGACATCGACAAAGGTTTTTCCATCCCACAGTACGCCTGATTTGGTGACAAAATCATATTCTAATTTAGAGCCAACAAAAATCCGATCGTTGTATTCCATCATCAGATCGCCTTCGGCGACAATTTTTTGAACACGCAGCCCTTGCTCTGTTTTATTGGTGTAGGCGATTTTTTGGGCTTGGATTCTTAAGCCCGGAGCTGTGATGATTCCTCCCTCTTCTGTGGTAATTACACCTTGAACAAAGGTGGGATTTTTTAAATCGATTTTGAGGTCTTCTGGTTGGAGAGCTACAACAGGGGGAGGGGGCATCTCAGGTTCTGGGACGAAGTGATCAAGCGGAGGATCGACTTCAATATCTTCCGAATAAAGGAGTTCTTCTTCATTTGATTCATAGGCAATAAGCTCTTCGTTTTCGGCCAAAAGTGGCGTTGTTGCAATGGGAGCAAGTAAGAGCAGTAAGATCAATGATCGGTGAGTCACAAGTTGTCAATCCACTTGATTGCCTGGAATCAGTAGGATAATGGTTGGGGAATTATTCTCCAAAACTTATTGCAGTGCATGGATCAAAAGGCCCGCTAGAACAGATCGGTTCTTCGGATGGCCAGTATCGAGTCCTTCGAGGAGAATATCAATGGCTCTAGCGTCGTGTTTTTGTGCAAAAGTTTGATACGATTCGATGAGCAGTCGGGAATGTTCATCGGGAGTTAATTCAAAGGCAGAGCTCATCTCAGAGAGGCGTACATTCCAGGGGAGCATTGGACGGAAGCGGATCATTTCAGTATTTTTTTTTGTTGCAATCCAATTTAAGATGGCCTGTTCATAAGGACCACTTTGGTTTAGGCGGAAAAGGCCTAAGGTGCAGTAAGCGCGGATAAGGGGAGCACCTGCTGTTTGGGCTCTGTCGTGTAAGAGTTTGAGCGCCTCTTGCGTTTGCATGTTTTCGAGAAGATTGACGAGAAGTGGAATTAATTCAGTTTGTCTGGAATCAAAAATAGAGGTCGCAATCCTTAAAAAGAGATGTTCTGGAAGTTCAAGGCATTTGCGCAGCAGGTGTTCGCGAACGTTTACACTTAAGGTAAGAAGATCATAACCGTCTGTTTTTTGGTGAGGTGTTGCAGAAGGGATGACTTTCCACGACATGAGCGAGTTGCCTATAGAAAATTGGGGTTGGTATCCAAGATCTCTACTATCGCGAAGTAAAAATTCGCGCAAAGGAACAAAGCATCTGATGTCGCGCCTTTCTAAAAGTGCACAGGTCGCATTAAAACGGATTTGAAGGTGCGCGCTTTGAGTTAATTGGAATAGAAGTTCTTCCGCTCCATCAAGAGAGCCGCAGGCAGTGATCGCAAAGAGATTTTCTTGCCGTGCAAGGGAGAAGATCCTCTCCTTAGCACCTGTATCTCCCAATTGATGCAGTGAACAGAGAGCCGCTAAACTCACATTGGAAGAAGGGGAGTCGGTTAATTTTTTTAAAAGATCGATTGAAGAGGAGTCGTTAAGTAAGCCAATAGCTGCAGCACAGGCTTCTTGTTCTGCTGAGAATTGGTGGGGTCATCCGCGCGCGGATGGCGGGAAGCAAATCGTCTCTTCCAAAACGAGCGGCGCTTAAAATTGCTTCAATCCGCGTCATATGGAAGGATTCATCCATCATATGGCGCAGCACAGAGATCGCATCGGAAGTGCCAATAAGCGCAAAAAACTGGGGGAAAAAAAAGCGCATTTGAGGAGGAATGCGATACATCAAGGACTCAATTTGACCCACGGCGCTGCGGCTTTTGCGCAAGGCCAGTTGCTGAGCTGCTTCCATACGCGTGAAGAAGTAATTAGAAGACATTGCTTTTGTGAGCAACTCATCGCTTCGGTCATCTTGCATGCGCCCGAGAAACTGGATGGAAGCCATTTGGATTTGCGGATCGGGGCTTAAAATTCCAGATTCAAGGATGTCAATCGAAGCGCTGATTCCAGCAATTCCTGAGCCAAAAATACTGATGAGTTGAAGTTCGGGGTCATCACTCCTCGCTCCTTGATTGAGTAAAATAAGAGCCATCTGTTGTAGAATTTCAAAGTCATGCCTCCCTAAAAATGTGCGGTATTGCTGATACAAGGCGATCGATCGGTGAACTTCCTTGGACTGCATTAAGTAGAGGATGTGGAGTTTGTTGACGCTGTTAGGTTCAGTAGTATTTGCCAAGGCAGCATCAGAAAAGAAGGCCCTGGCATCCTCAGATATCGATGTAGCTTCAGTTGGGAAAACTGATGCGAGAAGAAGTGTAGAAATCGTAAATGACATGAGATTAACAGGGTTTAAGAAATTTCCAAAGGTCGATGCCTATTTTTGATAATAACTCTTCGAGTACGTTTATAGAAAGGCCCATGACGTTGTAATAGCAGCCATCGATGTGTTTAACGATGACGTTTCCAGAATTTTGAATGGCATAGGCCCCTGCTTTGTCTAAATAGGAGCAAGTCGAATGATAGGCACGGATCTGATCTGCTGTTAGGGCTTTGAATAAGATTTTTGTCTCTTCAGCCTTTGAATAGGATCTGCCATCGTGTTGAACGGTAACAGCTGTAAATACATGGTGCCAGTGCCCAGAGAGTTGAGTGAGCATTTCAAAAGCTTCTTCCTCACTTTTTGGTTTATTAAAGAGTTTCCCATTAAAGTAGACAACTGTATCTGCAGTGATGATGATGCTCTTGGGATAGAGTGCGGACAAAACCTCCCCCTTTTTTTGGGATAGTTCTTGAGCATATGCAATTGGGTCTCCTGTGAAAGCCACAAGGGATTCATCAAAGCTAGATGCAATTTGGCGAAAGGGAAGGGAGAAATAGGAGAGAATTTCTTTTCTGCGCGGGGATTGAGAGCCTAAGATGAGATCCATAGTGATTCTTTTGGTTGTTTGTTCATAAACATATCAAAACGGGAAGGAAAAAGTCTTCATTTTTGAGCATTTGGTAGTGAAAAAATGTGTGCAATCTCTTGAAGGTAAATGGGATGAATCTTTGTTCAATTTTTAGCTTTTCTTAATATGCTCTTAATATTTATGATACAGACTTCTCGAAAAAATGATGTGTCTTCGAGTTTTTTTTGAGGCAAAAAAAAGATCGACTACAGACTTTTCAACAAACCCAATGAGGAGGTTTTACTATGGTACACGCAATCGGAAGTTCACATTTATCACAGCAACCTAAGTCAACAGAGTTTGCAACTCACTCTGCTGTTCAACATGGGATTAGCTCAGCATCTACGCTGAGATCAGCTGCGCAAGGAGCTGATAAGTCAGCAGAACCTGCAGCATCAGGTGGAATGTGTGGATGTATTTCTAAAGTTGCAACAAGCATTAAGAACTTCTTTAGCGGCATTTTGAATTGGTTTCTGAATCTCTGTGGAAAGGGAAGCGGCTCAAATTCTTCAGCAGCTCCTGCAAAAGGGTCTTTGGAAGCCTTTTTAGCTATCTTAGATGATAAAGATGCAAAGTCATCGGCACAAAAGCAAGCATTTAAGAAGCTTCACAAGAAAGATTTGATCGCTGTTGCTAAAGAGATGCGCGCTCACGCAAAAGAGAAAAATCAAGAAAGAAAGAAAGCTAATAGAAAAGTGATTGGTGATGTTAGTGAGTTTAGAGCAGCAGCTCTTGCAGATCCTTTAGTTGCTAAGGTGCGCGATGCTGTAGAAGCAGTTGTTAAAGCTCGTGCAGAAGCAGCTAAGAAAGCAGCTTAAAAGAACTTGACGTTTTTTTTAGGTAGCAAAAAGGCTACATGGGAAACCATGTAGCCTTTTTCATTAACACAACTTAATCCTTAGTAGCTTTCTTGGCTTTTTTTACCGGTGTTGGTTGAGCTGAGCTCACCTCAGTCAAGTCGATCCAAATAGGGGATCCCCAAGCAATGTGCCCATTTTCTTGTTCAACTCTGATGTAGTAATACACAAATGCAGGACGCTCTTCAACCGCCTTAAAGGCGATTTTAGAGAGGTGTTCTGAGTCATCGATAGCAAATTCAAATTCCATTGTATTAGGATGGATTTTGTGGTAGGTAATACCGTTTCTAATAAAGCAGATCTCTTTAATAGGAGAGGTCCCTGCCACATAGCCTGTGATGTGCCGGTTAAATGTTAATCCAGGCTTTGTTTTGGTATTGATCTCACTTCCCATAAAGGCGCCTGCAATGGAAAATCCGAGGATGATGCGGTCTCCAGTTGTGGCAAAACAACAGCGATTGTAAAGGGCGTGAAACAAGGCTTCACGCGTCTGTTCGATTGCGATAATACCAGTGAGTCCCGGGCTGTACTGCACTTGCTCGCTTTCGTAGAAATCTCCGTAAATGCCTCTGTCATCTAACCCGCCGGCAACAAATCCAAATCTGCAATTTGCGTTCAGCGCTTTGCGGATGGAGCCTTTTTCTGATTCAAAGATCCCTTTTTTGTCCTCTGATCGAATCGGGCGCGGGTTTCCTTCTTTTTCTGTGCATTCAGAGGATCCCCATGCATTATAAATCTCAACGACTCTCTCAAATTCAGGAGTGAAATCAGTGAAGTTGGTTTCAAAACCCTTGGCCATGGTAAATGAAGGGATCGAAATGAGCTCTTTTGGATTGTGGCTCTTATAGATTTTTTTTAGCCCATTGGATTTAGAGTCTTTTTTTCTCAAGATGGGTTTATTGTCTTTTGCATAGATGATTTGACGTAAGCCCTCTTCTGGGGTCTCTCCAAACCATTGAAATCCAAGATAGGTAATGAACCTGTAATCTTCATTGAATTCAGTGACTTGTGTAGAGATCGATTTCCAGATCTCATTTGATGTTTCTTCTGCGCTTTCAAATGAAGAAGTTCCATAAAATTGGGCGTTTTTTTCATCGCGGAAATGGCGCAAGCAGGTTTCAATGTTTTCCTGGGAATCAACGCGCTCCGATTCGCCATGAAGCAGTCCCCAAAATAGACTTTTGTCGTTGTCTGAAAAGCACTTAATGGGTGCGGAATAAAACTGATCACCTGATTGGAGATTGCGCAGTTGAATTTTATAGACTCCAGGCTCATTAAAGTAGAGGTTGGGCACGTTGATAAAACCTGTTTCAGGGACGAAGAGCTTCCAGTTGAGGTTTTCCCTTAAATGCTCATAGCTCAATTCGACAAGCGTTCCCTCGGGAGCGTTGCTCGAGAGGTTGCCAAAAATGTCTTCAAAGCGGATGACGACGTCAAAACGTTTGTTTTTAGAGACCATAGAGGGAGCAATGATGCGAATATTTTTAAGCACATTGCCGCGGACATCTAAGGTGAAAATCTCAGGTTCTTTGTAATCCCCTTTGCCTTTCGGATCGATATAGAGGTAGAAGGGGCGTCTGCGTTGAATGTGTGTCTGTGCGCGGTTTCCCTTCTTTTTCGAGTCGTCTTTAGACTTGTCTGGGCATCCCATAAAAATGGAAAGAGCGTCCCCGGCTTTCACTTCTGCAGGAAGGGTAAATTCGAATGAAGGGGAGATCGATTCTGGAAGCTCAACGAGTTTGGCGTAGATGGGTTTTCCATCTGGGAGTTCAGCCCAAATTAAATTTTTCTTTTCTTTCGGATTAATCTCGGGACATTCCCAATCAACATCTCTTCCGCGGGAGAGCAGATCAAATTTAAGACGTGTCCCTTTCGGAAGGGATGAAGCTGTTGTGTAAGAGAATTTCCAAGTTGAAACATCACCCGCAAGAGCCAAATTAGGCTCACAGTAACAAATCGAACGTCGCATGGGTATACCCTGATTGTATTGGTCAGACTATAGTGCCTGAAAATGAGTTTCTAGGCAAGAGGTCTGATGAGCATGATTTGGACCTTTTCAACAGCGCGTTCATTTGAGCTGACCACTTCTAAGTCAAAGTCGTCGTGGTGGATTTTCCATCCTTTGGAAGGAATGGCACCTGCTCTGTGGTAGATGTATCCGCCGATGGTATCATATTCTGGGCCGATTGGAATCATGACCCCGAGCTCTTCTTGGATATCGATGATGGACATTTTAGAATCTACGACCCAACCGCCGCCGGTAAGGGTCGTGTAGAGCTCCTGAGGGCCTACATCATATTCATCGGCAATTTCTCCGACAAGTTCTTCTAAAATATCTTCAATGGTGACAATCCCTTCTGTTCCTCCCCATTCATCAACAACAATTGCAAGATGGATTTGTTTCACTCGAAATTCTTGGAGGAGGTGGGAGATTTTTTTTGTTTCGGGGGTGTACAGAACGGGTTTCAGGAGCGGTTCGATTTTGACCTGAGACTGTTTCTGTGCGACATAGATATTTAAAACATCTTTGTAGTGAAGCACGCCAATGATGTTATCGACACTGTCTTTATAGACAGGAATCCGACTGTACCCTTCTTTGAGGAAATTTGCGGCAGCTTCTTCTAAGGAGATATCAGCGTTTAAACTAAAGATGTTAATGCGAGGTACCATCACTTCCCGTGCAATTCTTTCTTTAAATGAAACGACAGAAAGAATGAGTTTCTGTTCATTAGGATCTAGGTAAGAGCCGATTTCGCTCTCTTGAAGGAGCTCAAGCACTTTATCTCGGATCCGAAAGGTAGGAGTGATTCTTTTTTCATTCCCATAGTGAGGGAAAAGCCATTTTAAGATCTTGAATAAAGGAGCGGTAATGGGGGTGGTGATCATTAAAATCACGGATGTAGGCAGCGCATAAAAACGGAAAGCTTTCAGTGGATTGATTTGGCTAAACAGGCAAAAGAATAGGTCGGTAAACAGAGAAAGAAAGATGATGCTTAAGGCAAGGGTGAGTAGATGGAATGAAGATAGAGGATGCGCAAAGAGACCGCTTTCTATCAGAGCAAAATAGGCAAAGAGCGCAAATGCAATGCGCGCTAAATGTTTGGTGATATTGACGGAAAAATGGAGGCCTTCCCAAAGCGGTTTTCCAAAAAAGACTCTTAGGATGGTGCGGAAGAAACATGCTGGGAAGGTGTTTTTAAGCACTTCCTCTGATTGAAGTTTGCCGATGCGGTGCAAAGCAATGGTAATGCCAGAAAGGATGTTTGCTGTGATGAGAAATGCAAGCGCAAAAAGCGCAGACTGTGTCATGGAGTTATTTCCTAAGGATGGTCTTTATTTTAATACATAGCGAGAATGGGTCTTTTTTGCTAGAAATTTGCCCTCGCGAGCCAATAACTTGAGGCACCAATTTTCTTTTCGCCGCATGTTCTTTTTTGCGGAAGGTTCAAGATCGTCATACCCAATGAGGTGAAGGATGCTATGGACTAGATAGCGAGAGGCCTCCTCGTAAGGGTTTAGGCCATGGGTTTGAGCGTATTGAATGGCTACTTTGGGACAGACAAAGACTTCGCCTAAAATTGACGGGGTGGTTATGGCCTCTAAAGGAAAGCTCATGCAATCTGTGGAAGAGGGATCGTTAAAAAACGTGTGGTGAACCGTCCTCATTTTTTTGTCGGTGACAAAATAAATGATGATCTCATCAGTTGTAATGTGGAGGGCTGAAAATAAACAAGAGATCAACCGTTTCACTGAAGAAGTGGAAATTGGGAGATCTCTTTGTTGATTGAATACGGTTATGTGCACACTAAGGAGTTACTGGTGTCTTAGGAAGGGCGGTTACACGTGTGTTTTCCCCATCTTTCCATTTGCCAAGTTTGCGCAGAACGTCAACACGCTCAAAGCGCTTAAGAACGTTTCTCTTTTTTCCACCCTTGTTTGATTTGCCGTAACTGGGATGTCTGGACATAGTTAAGTAATCCTTTTATTTTATTTAATTTTTGGGATGAAACTCATCTGGGCGACATCGCCGGACAGGGCATTAGGATGCTCTTTATACCCCTTTGCTAAGTTATCTTTTTTTGGGCCAGATTTTTTGGCAGGGGGACTTGGGCGGCGGTGAGATTTGCTTCTTCTTTCTTCTTGTTTGCTAATGCGAACCATGGAGGTGCTCCTAAAACTTTTTCAGTATGAGGTATAGTATAGGGATTTCTCCTTAAATCTTGCAACAACAATGTTATTGAGGCGGCGCCTCTCCAGGGTGGATAACGCCGCATGAAATGATGAATTTGAAGGCGTCTTCAACGGAAACATCAACCGGAACTGAGAGCCTTTTTGGGGAAAGTAGCACATATCCCGACATCGGATGGGGAGCCGTGGGAACAAAGATGGCAATTTCCGCGCCTGTTTTTTCTTTAAACCCCTGAGGGACATCACCAGTGACAAATCCGATGGCATGTGTTTCCAGATGGGGAAAGGGGACTAATACTGTTTCTTTGAATGTTTTTTTTGTGTCGGAGAACATCGCTTTGGTGATGTCATGGCAAAGACGGTAGATCGTACGAACGAGCGGAATACGTGAGAAAATCGTGTCAGTTAGATTTAAGAAAAAATTAAAAAAGAATTTACGTCCTATAACCCCCAGAACAAAAATGACGCTCATTAAAAAAACAAAGGCGCAGATCTGACTTAAAAAAGAAATGAGCGTGTCGTGATTTCCAGGTCCAAGGTTTAGTTCAGTTTCATGGGAAAGAAGGAGTGATTTAAACAGGCCAGTAAAGGGGGCCGTAAACAGGTTAAAGAGCCAGATTGCGATGATGAGTGTGAGTCCAATTGGCAGCAGAGTGATAAAGCCAGTAAAAAAATATTTCTTCATCTTGTTAGACAGCGCGGAAACCCAGTCTTTTAGGGCTGGGAGGAAGCGCTGCTCCTCTTTTAAAAATTGAAAATAAAATAGCTTTGATTAATAATTTTTGTCTATGAAACGTACAATTAGCATCCGTCTGGATACGACTCAAAGCCAAGCAGATGAGCTTTTGCAACTGCAAGAAGCATACTACTCCGCTTGCAATCAAATCGTACCAGATGTTATAGCAAATCGATGTTGGAATCGCGTCGCTTTGCATCATCTTGTTTATAGGAAAGTGCGTCTTACATCGCGGCTTGGATCGCAAATGGTTTGTAACGCGATCTTTTCTGTATGCAAAGCATATCAAGCAAAATCCATTCTGCCTACAGAAGAAGTCTCTATCCTTCGCTTTCACAAAGGAAAAAGCGTCCATTTCGATAAGCGCACCTATACGATCAAAGGAGAAACCATTTCGTTGTATACTTTGGGAAAAAGAATTCAAGTCCCTATGAGATTCGGCCCTTTTCAAAAAGCCTATTTTTCCCAAGGGATACCTAAAGAAGCTGAATTGATTTGCAAAAAGGGGAAATGGTATTTCAATCTTGTGTTGGATCTTCCCGACCCACCGATTCAAGAAGGGGGATCCCTTCTGGGAGTTGATTTGGGAGAAAACAACGTGTGTGCGACAAGCACTGGAAAAGTGATTAGCGGAGGCAAGATCCGCTTTGAAAGAGATCAATTTCTTGCAAAACGACGAGCCCTTCAGTCCAACGGTTCTCAATCGGCAAAGCAATTGCTGAAGAAAATCTCTGGCAAAGAAGGTCGTCGCATGAGACAGGTTAACCATCAATTGAGCAAACAGATCGTCCGGGAGGCGATCGAACAAAAGGCCGGCGTAATTGTATTGGAGGATCTTACAAACATTAGAAAGAGGATTAAGGCAGGAAAAAGGATGCGCACTCGACTGCATCGTTGGTCCTTTCGCCAGCTTCAAATGTTTATCCAATACAAGGCCGAAGCGAATGGTTTGTCTGTGCTGTATGTGAATCCAGCGTATAGTAGTCAAACATGCTCCATTTGTGGTTCACTTGGTGTCCGTAACCGGCACCAATTTAAATGTTCGTGTGGAAACCAGCAGCACGCCGACTGGAATGCCAGTCGAAATCTCTGTAGGTTTGCCTGGGATATTCCCAAAGCAACGTGCGCCGTAAACCGCACGCAGGTGGCAGTTAAACACTGACCATAAAGCTTCTGCCTTTAGGCAGGAGTTGTTTACAGATGGCCTTCTGGAATAGGTGCAGGTCCGTCGGGGATAATCACGCCGCAAGAGACGATGTATTTGATCGCATCTTCCGGCTTGATGTCAACATGCACCAGTTCACTCTTTTTGAACATTAAGAGAAAGCCTGTTGTCGGGTTGGGGGTTGTCGGGATTAAAACAGAGATGAGTTCTTCATCGACAGCTCTTGAGCAAGAAGGGGGCGACTCACGAGCAATTAAGCCAAGGACATAGACCCCAGGACGAGGGAATGGCACCATGACAACCTGTTTAAAGGAGTTTTTGTCAGAGACGAAGAGGGTTTTAATGATATCTTGAGTGGTCTTGTATACAGTGTTGACAATCGGTACTTTGTGAAGAATTTTATCTCCGAGTCGAAATAAAGCGTGGATGAAGAACCAGCGCGTCACCATTCCAAGTCCGACAGTGCACAAGAAGAGGAGGATCAAAATGATCAACTGACTTCCATGTCGGATCACTTGCTCTGAATTTAAAAATAGAAAGCCATTTTTAAACAGCCCGAATTGATTCAATAGATTTGAAACAAGGCCAATGAATGGTTGTGTGAGGAAATTAATCAGAAAAACAAGCACCATGATCGTGACGACCAATGGCAGAAGAATAACAAGACCTGTGATAAAGTGTTTTTTCATTTTTTCCTCTTAGTTTCGTCGTCGCCGTTTTTTTTCAGATCGATGCTCTTGTTGCGGTCTGCGTGGATGGGCGGTAGCAAGGCTCCATTGTGATTCCATTAAAATGAGGTCGATCCGGTTGAGTTTTACTGTTAACTTATCGCCTGAGCGATGTGTTTTTCCAGTTGATCTTCCAAAAAGGATCCCACGCTCTTGATCATAGACGAAGTAGTCGTTTTCAAGCTCGGAAATATGTAAAAATCCCTCAATTGAAAGGTCGCTTAATTCAAAGAACAGACCAAAGGGTTTAATCCGTGTGATGCACGCTTGGTATTCTTTTGTTGGATCCTCGTCGAAGTAGCGTTGAAGTAAGCGGAGTTTTTTTAGTGTTTTAACGCTTGTTTCAGCTTTGAAGCTAACCCGTTCTTGCTCAGAGCAGCGCAGCGCAATTTGAACGAGGTCTAGGTCTTCAGGCTCCTCATCGAATAAGAGGCGCTGGGTAACAAGGTCGCTGTATCTGCGAATAGGACTTGTAAAATGGCAGTAATGTTCTAAAGCAAGGCCGAAGTGGCCGATATTATCTGAAGAGTACTGTGCAAGTTTCATGCTTCTGATAAAGGCAATCGAGAGCTGTTGACTATAAGGACTTTGTTTTGCCTCTTCAAATAGATGCTGTAAATCTGCCGTTGTAGGTTTAACGGGGAGCCTGAATCCAAGGCTGCGAGCTAGTGTGTAGAATTCTTCAAAGTTCTCTTCCTTAGGTTCATCATGGACTCTGTAAATGAGGGATTTTCCTCTACCAGAAAGTTCGCGCGCGACCATTTCATTGGCTTTGAGCATGAATTCTTCGACAAGTTGGTGGGTGATGTCGTATTCGATCTTTTTAACGCCGGTTGGCCTTCCTTTTTCATCGATAAGGATGACCATTTCAGGAAGGGAGAAGTCGATGCTGCCCCGTTCATGCCGTTTTTTCTTGAGAAGTGTACAGAGATCGACCATGAGCTTTAATGTTTTGCTGTGAGGGCTTTTCTTTTTCCCATTCAAGACATCGAGTGCTTCAAAATAAGTGAATCGCTTATCACTATGAATAAAAGATCTGAGAACTTCGTGTTTGATGATGGTTCCAGTTTTGTCAAAATCCATCAATACAGAGACTGTCAGCCGGATCTCATCTGGTTTTAAACTGCAGAGGTGATTGGAAAGCTCCTCTGGGAGCATCGGAATGCAGGTCCCAGGAAAATAGGTGGAATTAGAGCGATGGACTGCCTCGAGATCAAGGGGGGTTCCTGCCTTCACGTAATGGGCGACATCGGCAATATGCACTGCCAAGTGATAGATTCCTTTACGGTCTTTTGAGAGAGAGAGCGCATCGTCAAAATCTTTAGCTGTATCAGGGTCAATCGTAAACGTTTCGAGATGGGTTAAGTCGACCCGTTTTTTCTGTTCGCGCACAGGGACTTTTTTTCCAAACGCTTTGGCTTGAGCAATCACGGGCTTCGGAAAGGAAGAATGTAGATCAAACTCTTCAACTGCAGCGCGTACGTCGATTGAAGGATCGGTGATGTGTCCGAGCACATGGGTTACATGGCAACGGGTGGGTTCTTTTTCAGTTCCCCATGAATCGATATTCATAATCACTCGATCTCCGAGTTGGACAGGAAGATCAGATGAGGGTGTCACCACAACAGGTTTAGAGATCCCAAGGATCGGGGCGTAGGCAAGGATTTGCCCTTCGATTGATTTAATGGTTCCAGCGAGGTGTTTTCTTGCGCGTTTAAGCACAGCGGTAATCCACCCTTCAGGCCCTTTTTCAGAAAAGGAATCGGGGTTAATCACCACTTCAACATGATCCCCATCAACCGCAGAATCGGTCAGATGTTTGGGAATAAAAATATCTTGGGGATGCTCGAGGGGAAGATCGGGGATGACAAAGCCAAACCCTTTTGGATGCATGCGCAAAATCCCTGTCATCACATCTTCTTTAGGTTGGGGGAATGAGATTTTTTTATGGGAAATCTCGATGATCCCTTCTTTGAGCAAATCGGAAATGATTTTTTTGCATTCTCCATGCAGAGTTTCTGGGATGCTTAAGTGTGAGTAGAGTTCGTGGGGCTCCATGGGTTTAAAGCGTTTGCCAGTCATAAATTGAAGGATGACTTTCGCAAGATTTTGATGGATCTTTTTTTTGGGGGCAGAATTTTTGGGAGTAGTTATTTTCTTTTTACCTTTCAAAGGATTCCTCGTTCATTGAGCTGCTGGATCAGCAGTTCATGGGTTTGATAAGTTTCAGCATCGATGTTAAGACTGCGCGCGGCATCCACATATTCGGAAATGTCATCCGTGTAAAAGGAGTGTTCGGGTGCGCAACTGGCGATAGAGAGTGCTGAGGTATAAATTTCTTTCTCTGGTTTACGAGCTTTGACCTCATAGGAGAGGATGTAGCCGTCAAATAAATGAAGAACAGGATAATGGGTGTAGGCGTAATTAAAATGCGCCTCGCAGGTATTGGATAAGAGGTAGAGAGGGACGTGTTTAGCTTTAAGCTCCTTTATTGTAGCAAGGATCTGATTGTTTGGCTCGAAGATATCTGAAACGGCATTCATGAGTCCAGCAAAATCGAGATGCTTACCCGATAACTCGCATAAGTGGTGGTGGATCCCTCGACTATCGATAGATCCTCTTTCATACAAATCGATAAATGTGTGGGCTTGGAGAAGGAGATCTGCGCTTTTGAGACCGCACAGATCAGCTACTTGGGAATACATTTTATGGTGATCAAAAAAAAGGATGACATTCCCTAAGTCAAAGAATACTGTTT
Source organism: uncultured bacterium (assembly GCA_964461105.1). Lineage (GTDB taxonomy): Bacteria > Chlamydiota > Chlamydiia > Chlamydiales > Rhabdochlamydiaceae > JAGVMG01. The sequence continues at coordinate 11,473 of CAYWSY010000009.1, read as the reverse complement.
TTTTCATATCAATTTGTTTAAATGAGCTTTAAATTAGTCTAAAACTGACTATAGAACTTCGGGTGTTAAAAGGGAATAGGGTATTTGAGATGTTCATCTTCTGCCGAAGGTGGGGGGTAGAAATCTGTAAAATAAAGTGAAATTCAAGAAGTGTTTTGTTGAAAATGATGTGGTAGCTTCTGTTAGCTTAATTAATAGTTTTAATATTATTAGGCTTTGTTTCCGTTGAGTTAATTCCTGTTTGTTTGTTATAATGATTTCTGATAGTTTAAGTTTGTTTCAACTTTATCCATAATGGAGGGGTTTATGGCAGCGGTTTCAGGAGTTGTGCAAGGGGGCGGTCAGCCTTGGTCTTTCGAAGCTAAGGTGCAGAGTCGGTTTCAGGAGGTAAAAGATTGGGTAATGGCAAATCCAAAAACACTTGCTAAAGTGGGATTTGTCTTTACATGTGTTATGGCAGTTTGGCCAGTTGCTTGCGCCTTATTGCCTATAGGCCTTGGAGTTGCGCTTGGAGTGGGGATCCCTCTTGCAATTGCAGCGTTAGCGACTCTTCCTACGGGGATCGCCCTCATGGATATGCGCATGACCCAGAACAGGTAAGAGCATAAAGGTCGCTTTACTGATTTGCTAATTTGATTAAGCGATGCACTTGTCCTAGAAGGTAAAAGGGGAGAGAAAGGAGCTTGTATTCGATGTAAGCTCCTTTTGAGTCAGTGGTTTGAGTGAAATGGATGCTGGGTTTATCAGAATTAACTCTTACGGCTAAATTCTTCTTTTTCTCGCTAATAAATTCACGTAAAGATTTAAGACTCCCAGTCGATCCTGCTTTGACCTCAAGAGGAATGACCTGATTTTCATGTTGAATGATGTAATCAACTTCAGCTTCAGCACCCTTCTTTTTTCTTTGCCAATAATAAAGGGCAGGTGACACATAAGGAGGGGCAATTGTACGCAAGATTTGTCCGGCAAGCTGCTCGGCCATTCCCCCATTGTTGATAAGGGAAATTTCTGATAGAGAGGCCAATTGATGCAACGAGAGTCCAAGTGAAGTGCAGCAGAGGCCAGAGTCTAATAAAATGACTTTTAAGAATTTATCATTGATTTCCGATCCGAGTGGTAAGCCGTTAGCAGAAGTTGCTATAATCGAATGACAAATTCTTGCTTTACATAACAATTGCAGCGCGTCTTTAAGAGGTGTTGAATTGACATCTGCATTAGCCTGGCTATAGACGAATTTATTGCCAAGCTGACGAGGGATCGAGTTGATAATATCGTCTAATCGTTCAATTGAGAGTCTTCCGCTATATTTTGCAAAATCATCGCGATAGGTCGCCAAAAGATCATACTGTATCTGATTAACTATATTTGGATCATTTTGGGTTTTCCAAGACACAACTGCAGAGGGCATTCCTCCAACAATTAAATATTCTTTAATGAGTTTTATTAATTGTAAATGAAGCTCGTCAGGAATTTCAGTATTCCATTTGAAGTTTTGGATATAAGCTCTAAGTTCATGCTTGTCCAAGCCATCTAAAAATTCTTCAAAAGACAATGGCTCTAAATAGCAATAACCAATTCTGCCGACAGGCATGCTAAATTCATGTTTAGCTAGAGCAAAATCAAGCAAAGAGCCTGCAGCAATCACAGGAAGTTGTGGCAGGTCTTCAGCGAACCAACGCAATTTTCCAAGCAATTGAGGGGCTGCTTGAATCTCATCGAGAAATAAAATAGCCTTTGTTGGATCTATTTTTTTACCTATAAAGGTGCCGATATTGACAAGAATTTCTTCAGGGTTGTTAGAAGAAAATAGGGATTGCAGATTGGGGCGTTTTTCAAAGTTAAGTTCAATCAAATCAAACCCTTGAGATTGTGCAAGGTCTCGAATGATCCAGGTTTTTCCAACCTGCCTTGCCCCACGAATGACTAAAGGCTTTCTCAAGTTTGAGGTGAGCCATTCGATCAAAAATGTAGTCAGGTCTCTCTTCATAGGATTTCCCTCCCCTTATTTTGAATTTTGAGCGATCAATTGGGTTTAAGTCAAGAAAAGTCGGGGGTGTTTCGGATGGCAAGTCAAGAAAAGTCGGGGGTGTTTTATTGACCAGGTCAAGAAAAGTCGGGGGTGTTTTATTGACCAGGTCAAGAAAAGTCGGGGGTGTTTGAGTGGTGGGTAATGGAGTAATTGTCATTTATTTAATTTTTCAGTGAATTTCGTTTGTTTTTAATTGTCTTGATTTAATTGATTTTTATTGGCATATTTCTGGCTTCTAATTTAGTCTTTTATGTAATGGGGGGATTTATGGTTGAGGTTTCAGGAGTTGAAAAAAGAGGGGATCAGCCTTCGTTTTTTGAAGCTAAAGAGCCGAGCCGGTTTCAGAGGGTAAAGGATTGGGTGATGGCGAATCCAGATACACTGCTTAAAGTGGGAGTTGTTTTTGCAATTGCGATGACAGCATGGCCAATTGCTTGTGTTTTCATGCCAGCAATAGGTCTTGGGATTGCGCTTGGAGTGGGGATCCCTCTTGCAATTGGATCGCTAGCAACCCTTCCTCTGGGGATCACTCTGATGGATATGCGTGCTTAGCTGCTCTTCCCACACCTGCGTTGATAACTGAGTAGCGTATTAGAAAGAAGCATAGCGATGGTCATCGGACCTACCCCTTTGGGTACGGGTGTGATCAATGCGCAACGGGGAGCTACCTTCTCAAAGTTGACATCACCGACAATCTGAGTTTTTCCATTAGTTTCAATTCGATTAATCCCGACATCAATCACGACAGCACCTTTTTTGACCATTTCGGGCTGAATGAAGTGGGCTTTGCCGATGGCGGCTACCAAGACATCTGCCGTCTGGCAAATGTCTGTAAGGTTCTCCGTCATGCTGTGGGCAACTGTCACAGTCGCATTGGAATGGGGTGCTTTTTGCATGAGGATTGCCGCAAGTGGCTTTCCAACGATATTACTTCTTCCCACAATCACAACATGTTTGCCAAGCAAGGGGACTTGCGAGTGGGTCAAAAGCACGTGGATCCCTAAGGGGGTACAGGGTAGGAATCCTCCCTGTTCTCCCAAAAGCATTTTTCCCACGTTAAGGGGGTGGAATCCGTCGACATCTTTTGCAGGATCAATTGAATCTAGGACTTTAGGTGTTGAGAGATGGCCTGGCAGCGGGAGTTGAACGAGGATCCCATCAATTGAGGGATTGGCGTTAAGCTTGCGGATGTGATCCAGGAGAGTCTCTTCAGAAACCGATGTGGGAAGTTCTAAATCAAAAGATAGGATGCCCACTTCAACGCATTTTTTCTTTTTCATTTTGATGTAGGAACGGGAAGCGGGATGTTCGCCTACTAAAATAAACGCAAGTCCAGGTTTTCGATGGGTTCCAAAGGAGATCGCTTTTTTAATGGTAGATTCGATCTCTTGGGCGATCTGTGTTCCGTCTATAATTTTCATGAGATCACTTTGGCAGATTTATTCCGACTTTGCAACGTTTTTTGAGAAGTGGCGAAGTGCTTCCATGAGTCGTTTGACAAGGGGGCGTAGGTCAAGTTTTTGAATCGATTGATACAATTTCATCATTAAAGAAAAGCCTAAAAAAGCATATAGGGCATCGACACAGGGCATTAAGAGGATGCTTGTGGCGATGAATTGCCAGCTAAGTGGAAGTCCCTGATCGAAGCTGGCGCTTAAAAAAAGTTGGATGAGGGTGGAAAAGCTGCTGATAAGGGCAGTAAACAGGCACAGGCTAATGGTCTTGTCTTCAAAAAAGTTACGCCTTTGCTTATAAAGAGCTATCGTTAAGAGACAGTAATTTAGCGCAAAGAGTCCAAAGTGCGCTTGGGAACACAAAAGATCGATCACAAGGCCGCAAGCACATGCTATCCATAGTGATTTGGGAAATGTACAGCGGTTAAAGAGGATCGCAAGGAAAGGCGCAAAGGGGATGATGTGGATCTTAGGGAAAAATACCGTGCCGAAAAGGGTGAAGAAAAGTGCGATTAGAAAAGGAAACCATAGAGGCACTTTTTTCATCTTGTTAGAAAGCTCCTCGAGGGAAAAGAATCATCGGAATCGTTTTTAAAATTAAACAAAGATCAAAGAAGAAGGTGCGCTTTTTTACATAATTGAGGTCGAGATGTACGCGCTCTTCAAAGGTCAAATAACTCCTTCCAGAGGTTTGCCAAATTCCTGTGAGTCCTGGTTTTACAGAGAGGAGATGGGTGATCTTTTCACCGATAAATTTTTTGATTTCTTGCGTTTCATTCGGTAAGTAGGGACGGGGGCCTACGATACTTAAATCCCCTTTTAGGACATTCCAAAATTGGGGGAACTCATCAAGCGATGTCTTGCGCAAAAATTTTCCGATTTTGGTGAGACGGGGGTCGTTTTTAAGTTTGAAGTATTTTTTCCATTCTTCACGGAGTAACGGATTATCTTCGAGGAGTTGTTTGAGTTTTAGATCGGAGTTGGTATACATCGTCCGAAATTTCCAAAAGTTAAAGAGATTGCCATCTTGCCCAAGGCGCATGCTGCAGTAGAAAATGGGGCCTTTAGAGGTGCATTTGACAAGTAAAGCGATGATTAGGAAAAGGGGGAGTCCAAAGACAAGAACACAGCCACTAAACACGATATCAAAAGTCCGTTTACCGGGGGTATTCCATGTTGTTGGCTCCGTTTCTCGGAGAGATAATGTTTCTTCAATTTTCATTTGAACCTTTTAACATATTATATGTTATCCAGAAATCGGAATTAAGGCGCAATACATTTTTGGGTATAGTCTCAACTCTTGCGATTGACAAGCTGTTGAAACAAGTCAGCTAGTAAAGGAGCTTTGTGCGAAAGGGTGTTGAGGTCCGCAAGTGCTGAGTCTAATAGCTCGCGCGCATACTCTTGGCACTCAGGCAAACTCATTAAAGAGAGTGCTGTTGATTTATGCTGAGCTTGATCAGAGCCGCAGTTTTTCCCCATTTCTTCGAAAGAACCTGTCACATCAAGGGTGTCATCGATAACTTGAAAGGCGATGCCTACCTTTTTTCCAATTTGATTGAGAGTCAGGAGGTCTTCAGAAGAGGCGTTACCGATGATGCCGCCGAATTCGAGAGACGCAATGATTAAACTGGCTGTTTTGTAGTGGTGCATCATTTCTAAAGTGGGGAAACTAATCGTTTGATTTTCTGAAAGAAGGTCGATCACTTGACCTCCAATCATCCCATGCGCGCCTGCGTGCTGGCTTAATGATCGGATGAGCTTGAGTTTTTGGGTGTCAGTTAACCCTTGAGATCTGCTTAAGACCTCAAATGCATAGGTTAGCAGGTAATCACCTGCAAGAACCGCATGGGATTCTGGGTAGACTTTGTGAAGTGTTAATTTACCTCGTCTGAAATCATCGTCATCCATGCAGGGGAGATCATCGTGGATGAGGGAATAGGTATGGAGCATTTCAAGTGCACAAGCAGGGTCGAGAGCTTGCTCTTGTTCAATTCCGTAGCTTGCTGCTGTCGAAAGAACAAGCAAAGGGCGAAGCCGCTTTGCGGTCGAGAGAAGGGAATATCTTGCAGCTGAAAAAAGTGATTCATACGGGAGGCCAGGATGAAGTGGGATCAATGCATCGAGGCGCTGATCGATCAATTTTTTACCACGTTCACAAAATGACTCAAGCTCGAGTACGATCATACGAGTTGCTCCGTCTCTTGGGTTAATGTTAGCGCGCTTAACGGTTTTAGAGCGAAGCTTGGGGGAGAACCTATGCAAAAATAATCGAATCCAAGTGCGGCCATTTCAGCGGATTTATACTGGTTGCGCCCGTCAAAAAATGCATTTCCTTTCAGACTTTTGGTAATCCTTTGGAAATCGACAAATCGAAATTGCTTCCATTCGGTTACCAGCACGATTCCATCAGCTCCAGATGCAGCTTCATACTCATCTATGCAATAGTGCACAGATGGGGAGGGGGGGAGAATGCGCTGCGCATTTTCTCTTGCAACGGGATCGTAGAGTTTTACATGGGCTCCAGCATCGAGAAGTACGTTGATGAGTGAAAGAGAGGGAGCTTCGCGCATATCATCGGTGTCAGGTTTAAATGATAGGCCCCAGATACAGAGTGTTTTGTCTTTAAGTCCTCCTCTGGAATCGAAATAGGAGAGGATTTTAGAAGCAAAATGGACCCGTTGTTGTTGATTGATGAAATCGACAGCTTCAAGGATGGGTGTGGAAACTCCAGCTTCCTTAGCAGTTGCGCGCAGAGCTTTGATGTCTTTAGGAAAACAAGAGCCTCCATAGCCGATGCCGGCGTAGAGAAATTGATTGCCAATGCGTGGATCAGAGCCGATACCAATGCGAACATCTTTGATGTTGGCCCCCAATGTTTCGCACAGAGAGGCAAGTTCATTCATAAATGAAATGCGCGTAGCTAGCATCGCATTTGCGGCATATTTAGTTACCTCAGCTGATCGTAAATCCATGATCAAGATCCGATCGTGATTTAAAGTGAAAGGGGAGTAGATGGTTCGCATCCATTCGATCGCTTGAGGGGCTTCAGCTCCAACAATGATCCGATCGGGTTTAAGACAGTCTTGGACCGCCGAGCCTTCCTTGAGAAATTCTGGGTTTGAAACGACATCAAAGGGGATGTTTAGATTCCGTTGGTTCAATGTTTCTTCAATGACTTGCCTGACCTTTTCTGTACTGCCAATAGGCACTGTTGACTTGGTGACAATAAGACGATATCCATCCATTTCTTGCGCGATGAGTTTAGCGGCTTTAAGAACATAGGAAAGGTCGCACGAGCCATCTTCTTTAGAAGGGGTGGGAACTGCGATGAAACAGACTTGAGAGTCCCTAACGCCAATGGTATAATCGCAAGTGAACTGCAGCCGTCCAGCCTGATGATTGCGTGTCACGATTTCTTGAAGACCAGGCTCGTAAAAGGGGATAGAGCCTTGTTTGAGGAGATCAATTTTATTGGGATCAATGTCAAGACAGATGACCCGATGTCCCATTTCACTAAAGCAGGCTGCAGTAACAAGCCCTACATATCCGGTTCCAACCATTAAGATGTTCATGCTGATTCCTTAAGAATTATCGTATGGGTATAACATTCCAGATTTAAGGATATAGACCTGATCGCATAGAGCAGCTAGTTCCTTATCGTGAGTAACGACAATGAGGCTTTTGCCTCGTTGTTTTGTAAGCTCGATTAAAAGAGTGTGAATAGCAGTAGAGTGGGCTTGATCGAGGTTCCCAGTGGGTTCATCAGCCAAGATGATCTCCGGATCGTTGCATAGAGCCCTTGCAAGAGCGCCTCGCTGTTTCTCTCCACCAGAGAGAACTTTGCTTAAAAAGTGCGCTCGAGATGTTAAGCCAACATCCTCAAGAAGCTCTAGAGCACGAGAGTAGGCTTGACTCCCTTTATGAGTGGGCTTTCGAGCAATTTTAGCGGGCATAAGCACGTTTTCAAGGAGGGTATCTTCTTCTAAAAGATGGCAGGATTGAAAGACAAATCCAATATGGGTATTGCGTAATGCGGGTAAGGAGGTGGTTTGTGTGGAGTTTCCGCAGATAGTAAGTTCTCCTGAAGTGGGTTTTTCAAGAGTGCCGAGAATGTGAAGGAGCGTACTTTTCCCCTCTCCCGACTTTCCCATGATTGCGATGGCTTGCCCTTTTGGAACCGTAAGGTTAATCCCTTTTAAGATAGTGATTGGCTCGGGTGATTCAAACGTTTTGTGGATGTTGTGTGCTGATAAGCTCATTCAGACCTCAAGATGGCGGAAGGGCGTAGCCGACACGCTTTGATCGCAGGAACAAGCCCTGCACAAAGCGAGATGAGTGGGGTGGCAACAAGCACAAAGATCACTGCGTGTTCACTTAAGTGGGAAGGAAGTGATTTTCCATAGAAGGCGGCATTGAATGCATCGTGACCTTGAATCGCGCTCAAGATGTTAACGAGAGAATCGATATGGTGCATGGTGTATAGGGCCGCACAGGTTCCAATCACACTGCTTATAATTCCCATTGCAGCTCCACAGGTTCCAAAAATAAACGCGATACTGCGAGAAGAGGCCCCCATCGCCTGGAGGATGCCAATATGGCGTTTTTTGTCGTTTACAAGGAGAACAAGCAAAGAGATGATATTACAGCATGCAACAATGAGGATAATCGCACCTACCAATGTAAAGAGGTATTTGTCGCTTTGAAATTGTTGGAGAAGGTCCTTAGCAAAATCATAGTCATGAAAAGTGGAGACTTTCCAATAAGAATCAATGCCTGCTTTGGCAAAGGCCTCTTCAATTTCTTGTTTGATGTGCCTTGCATGATTGAGCTCTTCAAACCAGACTTGGATTCCATTTGACTGTGCTTTATCGAGATTGAAAGAGGAGCTCGAAGCGTTGATCGTCTGTGCAATATGCCTTGGGACGAGGATAAATTTCGCTCCGATAGACATCACCCCTGGGTCGTAGAAACCAGAGACAAAGATGGGAAGGCGTTGTTCTTGGATGGAGCCTGCAGATGCTGTGGTGTAGGAGAGGTATCCCCGATCGCCGATCATCACACCGTTATCTTGAAAATTGCGCGCAAGAAGCACCCCGGTTTCTTTTTCTGCGTTAATGGGAAGAAATGCCTGGAAGTGTTGGGGCGTTTTGAGCTGAGTTGTCCATGGGAGAGTTTCTGGGGGATGCGTATGGAATTCTGTTTGAGCTTCTGCTTGAGCAATTTCCAAGCCCTCCCAAGAAGCAATCCCTTTAAGGGGTTTTCCTTGGAGAGAACCTGAGAGAATAAATTGAAGGTCGCAAGGCTTTTGAGCATTTTCAAGGGAATCTGTGACGAGTTGGGCGTCAAATATCATCTCTCCTTCTGCAATGATGGGGACATTGCTTGGAATTGGAATGGCCTGTCCAGACGCAGGGTAAAAAGAAAGTGACCCATCAGCAATACGGAGAGTTCCAAGATTTGGTGAAAGCGCTTTTTCGGAAAGGGTGAGATGACTTAACCTGCCATCGCGCATGTGCGCTTGTGCTTGGAATGACCCCTGTTTTGGAAGCAGTTGGGTGGGGATTTTCCAAAATTCACTTTTGTTTTTGAGCTGGGTGATCTGGGCGTAATTAGCAAGCGTTTTTAAGCGTATTGCGCTTGTCATTTTCGGGGCAGGTGTGACTAAAGAGGGGCCGTCAGCTCGGGTGTTTTCTACGGAGTGAGAAGCGAGGAAGAATAAATGGTTGAGGTCTTTGATTCGAGGGGGGAGTGTCAGTGAGGCCGCATAGGGGCTGATATCGGCAAAAGAAGAGACGTAAGAGACTTGAGTTAAAAAACTTTGAGATTCTTGGTTCCGTTTTCCTTGAGGTTCTGATCTGAGCATTTGTAGGCGCATCAGTGCACCGCCCACTTCGTAATCTTGAAATACCATTCCCGCGTATTTCTCTTGGAGATGATTCAAAATGCGATACGCCTGAATAACAGGATCTCTCAGAGACCCATCCTGAGCAAGATCGGGCGATGGGAAATGGAGGGGAAGCTCTCCATCCTCTTCTGGAACATAAGGGTCGCTTACTTGAGATTGAGCTTTTTCGCCGATATGCTTTGCTCGAAAATGGGAGGCGCTGCTTAAAAGATCAATTTGGTGGTAGTAAGATGAGTAATAGGCTTCAGTGGGGTTGATCCGAACGGGTGCATTTAACTTTGTTAGTTTGTCCATCCAGCTTCGCTCAATCCCTTCTGTAACGGATAAGAAGACAAGGACTAGCCAGACAACAAGAGAAATTACTCCCACGGCCATCAAAGCAATGAGGGAAACAGAGAGTTGTTTGCGACGGGGAATGAGATACTTTAGGGCGATGGACAACTCAAACATATCTCTCTCATATGAAAACACGTAAAAGAATGCAGTACAGACGCCTTAAAAGGCGTCTGGCAAGCTTATTTAGCTTCTTTAAAAATGACGTGACGTTTGAGCTTTTTGTCGTACTTTTTTAATTCAAGCCGTTGCGTTGTATTCCGCTTATTTTTTGTGGTTGCATAGCACTCAGAGCTTTCTGTGCTCTTCATTTTGATGTTTTCCCGCGCGCCTTTTGCCATGTTAATGCTCCTCGTTAAAGAAACCGCTGATTCTAAAAAATAGATCATTAATTCTCAAGGGGAAAGATCCTTAAGGAGATTTTTGCGTTCTCAAGGATAAGAGAATAAAATTAATGCGTTTGTTAAGTATTTATTGTAAACAACTTGAAATAGACTAAGAGGGTGTTTTTTTCAATGGTTTATTTACAATTAAATAAGTTTGATGTTAGATAAGAAAAGGATTGCGAATTATTTAATTCTATTTTTTGCGTAAGATTCGTTTTGTGGGGCTGTATTATGAAAATAGTCGGGTTAATTTATTTATTTACTCCAGTTTTAGCCTTTACAATGGGTGCCGATACGGAACTTGAGAGGGATATTGAAGTTGTTTCTGCTGCAGAGAAATCCTCCTCTGGATCCAGTGTCAAAGCACAAGCGAAAGATCCTCGTACTAATAGCAACCGTCCCCGAGTCACTCATAGAGAGGCTCCAGAGCAAAAAGCGGATCAATATCAGGTTGTTCAAGAAGACTCTCTTATAGAGAACGATTCTGCAGAAGAAGACCAAACTTTGGGAATGGGCAAGCCGCAACAACGAGTGCTTTTGGTTCCTAAAGAGAATTTAGTGCGCGCATCTAACGATCTACAACCCCACCTTCAGGAACAATCTCAAGTGGCTGAGCCGCAAGCAGAACTGCAGTTAAGTGCAGAAGGGAATTTGGTTCAAGAAGCTAACGATCCACAGCCTCATCTTCAGGAACAATCTCAAGTGGCCCAGCCGCAAGCAGAACTGCAGTTAAGTGCAGATGAAAATTTAGTTCAAGAGTCTAGCGATTTGCAGCCTCATCTCCAAGAGTTGCCTCATGTGGCCCAGCCGCAAGCTGAACTGCAACAACCAGCAAGGGAGAATCGGGTTCAAGAGCCTACCGATCCAAAACCTCAGGTTCAAAAAAGACCTCAACTAGCTCAGCCTCGACCGAAATCTCAAGTAAAGCCGCAAGTAAAACCTAAGCAGAATTCAGGGGCTTCAACCTCTCGTCCCCTCAATCGCAATAGTGTCTATCAAAAGGCACCCGTCCAAGAAAAGGCTCAAGGTGTAACAGAAGGGGAGTCTAAGGCTCTTTCTTTTAAAGCAGAGCCGAACCGTGTCACGTTAATTTCAAGGGTTAAGCCGGCGCAGTTGGTTGCTGCAGAAAGGGCTGTTCCTGCAGCAATGCAGAGAACTGTCCCTCTTGAAAGAAAAAAAGTGCAGATTGCTCGTGAAAATCCAGCGGTAGGAATGAAACAACGCGCTATTCAACCTGAACAAAAAAGCAAAACGAAGAACTTAACGTTTCGCCAAGTTCATCATCCCAAAAAAAGCCATGCAACGGTCTATAGTAGTGCCAGTTGAAAGTTAGACAGGAAGCTTAATCGGATCAAGCTTTACT
>CAYWSY010000008.1:0-36172 GCA_964461105.1 uncultured bacterium | reverse complement strand
TCGCCGAAGGACGATTGAATTAAAGTTGGGTAGCGAGATTTGTCCAAACTCGAGGCCCCCGCCTTTAGGCGGGGGAGCAGTCACGATTTAAAACCTCGGAGATCTGAGCAAGAGAGGCTCCTCCAGCAGCTAAAGTAGATGCTCGATCGTGTCTAAGATCATGAAATTTCAAATTTTCAATTCCAGCCCGTTTTACAGCATTTTCCCAAGCTGACCTAATATCATAAGGCTGGTCCAAAGATAGATCACTGGATGGAAAAAGAAGTGGTGAAATATTTCTCCTGTTGTCGTGGAGTCTTTTTACTGTTTCTAGAGCGTGCCCAACGAGGGGAACAGAATGACGTCGGTCGTTCTTCGTTTCCTCAGCAATGACACGTCCTTTGATTAAATCAACATCCTTCCACTGCAACCTCATGATCTCGTTTTTTCGCATCCCAGTAGAAATGGCAAGAACCACAATCGTGTTTGTCTGCTTAGTCATATATGATCCTAAAATTTTGAGTTTGGTCACAAAAAATTTATAGAATCTGATTTCTAAGAGCAAGCAGAACCTTTATCCGCAGCTATTTACGCAACAAGGCACTTTGCAGGTGTCCTGTCAAAGAAGTAAAAATTTTTTAAAGACATCAATTTCGGTGTTTTCATTTTAATTTAATTGGTTAATTGTTATAATGAACATGTCTTTTTATTAGAGGGATAAAATGCCTAGAGTGATTCCGTTTAGTCAAAGTAATGATGTCATCCGGTATCTTCATCCACAGCAGGATTATATAATTTCAAATATTAATCGGCAATACAACGGGCTTTGCGAAATTATCTGTAATTTAGTGTTAGTCAAAGATTTCTTGGGGAAAGGGAGCCGGTCGCATTATCTGCGAAATCGAATCACTATAAAGAAGCTAAATAATGACACAATAAAAAAAAGCCATATAATGGTTATATACTCCTTCTTTCATAAAATATCTGCTTATTTATTTGGGATTTATCCTGATAACATCTTTTTTTATGTAGATCAATGGCATTTAGTCAAAAAAGGGGCCGTTAATAGGCAAATCCTACAACAAGGTCTTAGTAACATACCTAAGAAGGAAACGCTCAAACTTGAAGTATTTGGTAGGAGTTGCCTGAATCTGCAGGGACATTCCTTGCTCATAAAAAAAACCAGTACCAACTCGTTTATCTTTTTTGATCCAAATACTGGTGAGCATCGCAATTTAAGCTTTGTGGAATTAAGTAATAAGATCGATTGGTTGCTGACGGCTTTTCAGGCTTCAGACATCTGTCTCATCCGTGGCAATGATTATCTTAACCGACTTCGTGAAGCTGGCCTCTCATTACATACGACCTGAAAATCTTGGCCCTCTTGATGTACGCGTTCACGGGGGTAGGGGGTAACTTAAGACATTGCAACCTTCCAAGTTGCGATTCCAGCGTCCTTCGGCGCTGTTCCGATGTCCTGAGCACGGTCGCAAGCTCCCTTCGCTCAGGACATCGGGTTCTATAAATAAATCTTAAAACTTTTTCTGCGAGAATTACTGGCCAGAGAAAATCGGCGGGCCGGGAGAACAATGGATGTGCGCTTTAAAAGATTGAGCAAGAAACTCAAACAGATTTCCTGTACGCTGTCTGAGTGTACACGCTACGGTGAACAGTCGTTCTGTAAAGCAAATCCCCCATTCGGAATGATTCCCTCCAGATAATTTTCGAAAAATAACTGCAGGTCTTAACCCCCGTTCAGCCAAATTATTGGTTGGTTCAACTCCTTCTTCATAGAGAAATGTCCAAAGAGTTGAAAAACGATCCAACAGATCAAGAGAAAAAGCAACAGTCTTATTTTCCACTCCCTCGGCAGAAGCACTAACAGTCAGGGTGTCTTTGATATTTGTAATATGTACCTGCTCTTCGATTTGCAACTGCTCTCGTCCACATAGCGCCCTTAATGGGAGAACTCCCAATGAGGCAGCAAACTGCGTCATTGGCATGCTTGAAAAAGAAAACAGAAAAACAGGAACTTCTAATTTAGATTGGACCTAAAAAAGGGGCAAGGTCAAAAACGGAAAAACTCATTCATGTCCAGGCGATCGGATTGCATTTCATTGGAAATTAAGACTTAAGCTTTACTGGCTGACCAGTGGGACTTCTTAAGGACGAACTGAATCACGCCGATCACAATCCCAAGAATCAGGGGCAGTGTGTAATAAAGATTGGGGATCTTGATCCAGCTATAGTAACCAAGGATGGAGCAAGAAGCAAAGGCTAAAAGGGTCGCGATGATGTGTGCGATTTGCTTCTCACGCACGAACGTGATGAAAATCGAGACAAGCGTCAACATAAAGGCTGTGAGAACGCCAAGGTTAGTCAAAGAAAACAGGATATCGATGTCAGTGATATAAGTCAGCAAGAGGAAGATGATGACCCCGTGAGCGAGAGTTGCGTAAGTCGGACGATCACTGCGATTCACCTTAGACAAGAGCCGGTCTCCCACAATCATCCGCTTTTTTGCGAGGAAGTGAAGGTTTGAGATGTTCCCAAGGGACATTCCGAGGATTGAGTTTGCCCAGCAAAATAGGATCGCTCCAAGAACGGTTGTCTGCAGCGCTGTTTCTAAGGCAGGGGAGAGGCCTAGAAATTGAGGGAAGGCGACTGCTCCTTGGGCTGCCAATTGCTCTGGACCCATGATGAAAAATAGGCCGACATGAAAGAGCGCATAAAGCGTAACGGTTGAAAAGAAGCCTGTCAGGATCACGGAGGAAACTTTTTTAGGACCGTCTTTAAGAAGGCCGCCAATACTGCAGCAGGCTTCAAATCCCCAAAACGCAAAGATCACTGTAGGCACAGCTGAGCCTAATTGGCCAAGCGCTTGTACGGAACATGCGAGATTTGGCTTAAAATAGCCTACGATCAGTCCGATGACGAGCAGAATCGGAAGGACTTTTAAAATCGTTGCAACACTTTGGATTTTGCTGATTTTTCCAACAGACAGCATCAGGATCAGACTATAAAAGATCGAGGCTGTCGCATTAAAGAGGATTGGATATTCAACAAGGATGGTCATTCCTGTATGCTGGATCAATCCTGCCCTAAGCACGGAGGCTAAGCTTGCTGCTGATGCGATAAAGCCGAGCAGATATCCCCAATGGGCTACAAAGCCGGCTAATGGGTTCATGCCAGATGAGCAATAATGGAAAAATCCCCCTTCACCCGGATAGAGCTGAGCTGCTTTTGAGACGCCCCAGATCACAGGAAAAAGCAAGAGTCCAATGAGCGGCCAACCTAAAAAGCTTGAGGCTCCAGCAGCGCCCGTCATGGGACCTACAGCATAAAAAATACCAGCTCCTACCATGATGTTGACACTCATGAGGACTGCTGAAAAGAATGAAATTTTGTCTGATTTGTTTGTCATTTGTAGGACATCTTATGATTGGGCGGAATATTATTCAAGTTTTAGCTCTTTCAAAATTTTTGTGACGATTCCATTTTCTTTTTAATCTCAATCGTTTTACGATTCTTGTGATGAAACTCGAGTGTACCTTTGAGGTGGCTGATGGCATCTATCCCCGGTAAAATTTACAGCACGTTAAAACACCCTATTCCCCCTCCCTTATTAGAACGCATCAATGCGCACATCGATGGAGTGGCAAATCTTACTCTGAAAGTTGCGACTGAATCCTTGGCTGCTGGATCCAAAGCACTTAAAGTGGCTACTGCGAGAGAAGTTCAACATGCAAAAGGTTCAATTTTTAATTATGCTATCGTTAAATTTTCTCCAGCCGTTCCATTGACTGTTTCGGCAACAACTAGCGCCCAATCCACAGCGGCATCGGCGAGTTCCTCATGTGAAGATGTCGTCTATTATCAGATTGCTTGTCTCGCAGCTCTTGTGATCATGTTTCTTATGCAAGCAGGGATCACTTGGAAGCGAGATCAACTAAAAAAAGATACTAAAATCACCAAGAAAAAATTGGAATATGTGACTGCGCTCCATCGCACAAACAAATTTCTTCAAAAATCTGAGATTTTGGCTCGGCAATGCTTAGAATGTGATGGGAAGCAACTCGAAGTGATCTTTACTGAGTTCCAAAACTCTCTTCCAAAATTGATTAAAAAGGGAGCAGTTCCAGATCATTTGAGAATGTGCTTGCATGAAGCTCGTCATTGTGCGTTACAAAATCCAGAGGAATTAGCAAATCTTATAGAGACGTATGTTCTTCCACTCATCAATTTCTATACAACGGATGTACAGCAGAAGATGGTCAGCATGGGGTATGTTCTTCCAGATTTACCTTCCGTTTCATCAATGCTAGTTTCGAATAATATGATTCTTCGTGTTGATGGGGAAGAGAGTGACTCTGAATAACATTGATTTTCTTTCTCTGAATGGGGTATACTGGCCTACTTCAAGCTTTTGAAGGATTCGTATGTTGCACTCGTTTTTTCTTAAATTGGAACTTGCTGACCATTTCTTTTGGAGCTACGTTGCCTTTGTTCTGATTATGATTTTTGGCGTCTACTTAACGGCAAAAATGCGTTTATTTCAGCTGCGCGCATTGCCATCCGCCGTTAAAACATTTATTGAATTCATGAAGATGCGCTCTGATTCTTCTAAGGGAGTTCATCCGATCAAGGTGTTCTTTGCATCTGTAGGAGGGATGATTGGAATTGGAAATGTGGTTGGGATTGCCACTGCAGTTCAAGTGGGCGGTCCTGGCGCCTTATTCTGGGTGTGGGTTGCAGGTCTCATCGGAGCTGTGATCAAATATTCTGAAATCCTCTTAGGCTTAAAATACCGCGTTGCCAATGACCGTGGAGGTTATGATGGAGGGCCGATCTATTTTCTGAAGGCTGCGTTTAAAACGCACATTATCCCTGTGATTGTCGCTTTATTGTTGTGCGTCTATGGAGTGGAGATCTATCAATTTGCAATCGTTACAGATAGCCTCTCTGCAAATATCCCAGTGAATCGCTATCTAATTATAGGTGTTTTTCTCGTATTCGTGCTTTACGCTGGACTTGGGGGAGTCAAGCGGATTGGAAAGATTTGTTCTTCAGTCATGCCTCTTTTTTTAACAGGGTATATTATCTTGGGCTGTTGGCTAATCTTCCACGAAATGAACCAACTTCCTCAGATCTTTCTCTCAGTCTTTAAATCTGCATTTAGTGGACATGCTGCTGTCGGTGGATTTGTAGGCAGTAGCGTCATTTTAACCATCCAGCATGGAATTGCTCGGGCTGCCTATTCGGCTGATTTAGGAATTGGGTATGATTCGATCATTCAGAGTGAGTCGAATACGGTCTATCCAGAAAAACAAGCGCGGTTAGCAGTGCTTGGTGTCTTTTTAGATAACCTGATTTGCACGATGAGTATTTTAATTGTCCTTGTATCGGGAGTGTGGGCTGCAGTTCCAGCGATCGATGCATCGATGATGATGCAGGCAGCTCTTGCTAAGTACTTCCCTTCGATGAATATTTTTATGCCTCTATTTTTGTTAATCGTTGGATATACGACGATCATTGCATTTTTTTGCGTGGGAATGAAATGTGCACGGTTCTTATCTCCAAAGCATGGAGAGAAAATGTACATTGTCTACGCGGTTGCGTCCTTTATCTTTTTCTCTTTTGTCGATCAAACTAAAGCGCTACTCGTAATGTCGATTTCCGGTGCACTGCTCCTGAGCATCAATTTAACCGGAATGTTTAAATTAAGAGGGGAGATCATTGGTCATCAGGAGACTTCTCTTTCAGATGCTGAGCCGGTTGAAGCTCCGCGAGCTTGAGATATTTATAAAAAGCGGTATGTCCGTTATACAGAGAGATAATCAATCCTTCTCTGCCACTTAGGAACCCTCTTTTGAACAGGTAGCTTTTAAAGAAGGCGCTCCATCCATGACAAATCGCTTTAAAAAGCGACGCGCGTTTGGAATGTTTGTTCTGTTCGGCAAAGAGAGTAGAGTAAGTTTGCATTTTGGAAAGAAAATCACTCATCCTTCGATAAGGGGTATGGGTGATCGTTCCTTTAAAATTGACAACTTTTAGCCCTTTTGTCAATACCTTTTCATGGACAGCTGCATCGGAAAACTGTGTGTGTTCTCGATGATAAAGACGAACGACCCAATCGGGATGCCAACCGCCGCATCCTTTAATCCACTTCCCGTTAAAATAATTTTTACGTTGAATCTGATAAACCGCTAAAGGATCTAGGGGGGATGTTTTGATCTCTTCAATAAGGGCTGTAGAGAGCTCCTCATCACTATCTATAGATAAAATCCAGTCATGAGTTGCACAGGAAGAGGCGCGGTTATGGGTAGGCCCAAAACCTTCAAATGTTCCTTTAATGATCGTCACATTGGGAAATTGGCTTGCGATCTTTATGGTTGAATCAGAGGAACCTGTGTCGTAAAGGAGCACTTCAGGAAAATCTTTAACAGACTCTAGCGTTTTCTCAAGCGTTTCTTGGGCGTTCTTTGTTAAAATGGTCACTGTAATCATAGCTTCCAATGTATCAAAGTTTCTCTTAAGAGAAAAACACAATTATTGGTATAGTATCCTTTTACCCAGGAAAACCCATGACGATGAAAAAAGGCTATACATTTGATGATGTCGCTTTGGTTCCCCAATTTAACAACGTTCCTTCACGGACAGAGCCTTCTTTAGAGACTTGGCTTACTAAAAACCGCAAGGTGAATATCCCATTAATCTGTTCAAACATGGACACGGCAATTAGCGAAGAGCTTGCTGATCTGTTGCTTGCCAAGGGGTCATTACCCATTTTTCATCGGTTTACAAGCTTAGATGTTCAGCTCAGCTGGGTCAAAAAATATGGAGAACATACGTTTATTTCATGCGGTATTCAAAAAATCGATGAAACGCGAAAGCTCTTAGATGCAGGTGCCGCGGGGGTGTGCATTGATGTCGCTCATGGTCACTCAGATCGGATGTTTCGCTTTATCCAAGAACTGAAGCGAACACATCCTAATAAAGAGATCATCGCTGGGAATGTCTGCACCGCAATGGCATATCACGATTTAGTCAACGCTGGCGCTGACGCAGTCAAAGTGGGGGTGGGGCCAGGGGCTGCTTGCACAACACGGATGGTAACTGGTTTCGGCATTCCTCAATTTACAGCTATTTACGATTGCGCCAAGATCGCGGAAAAACTCCGAGTACCACTCATTGCTGATGGAGGGATCCGCACGAGTAGAGACGTCGTCTTAGCTCTTGCAGCAGGTGCGAGCACAGTTATGATTGGGAAGCTTTTTGCGATGACCTCTGAGAGTGCAGCACCTAAACGAAAAGCAGAACACACTCCATTCGGACTTGAAGCGAAATTCCGAGGACAGGCAAGTGAAGATTTCCAAAATGATTTCTACGGAGGACTTAAAGATAAAACGGTTGCCGAGGGGATTGATTTTTGGGGACCTGTCTCAGGAAGTGCCGAGTTACTGATTGGACAATTGTTAGGGGGCTTGCGTAGCGGGCTTACTTATGGGGGCGCGCGCAATATTAAAGAGCTGCAGCGCAAAGCGGAGTTTATTGCAGTCACTTCAACCTATATGCATGAGAGCCGCCCAAGACCAGATGTGTGCAAAGGGGGATAATGTGACTGAATACACGAAAAAAATCTATGATGCTGTTCACGGGTTTATTCGGTTTAATTCTCTTGAAAAGGATCTGATCGATTCTGAACCCTTTCAACGGCTGCATTATTTAAGACAGCTGGGAATCTCTTTTCTCGTCTATCCTGGAGCCACTCATACAAGATTCGAGCATTCATTGGGAGCCATGGAGCTTGCCACGCAAATCTATGACCGTGTCCTTGCGAAATACAGCGATGCTGCATCTGTCGATGTAGCGTATTGGCGTCAGATTTTACGTTTAAGTGCGCTCTGCCACGATTTTGGACATCTTCCCTTTTCCCATGTAGCTGAACAGGTGCTCTTAGGCAAGGGGGGACACGAACGGTGGACATTAGCTGCCATTCAAAGCACTGAATTAAAGCCGATCTGGGATGCTCTTGCAGAGCGCTTTCCTAACTATAACGTTGTTGAAGATATTGGGAAGATGGCGATTGGAGAATCCAGTTTACGCGAAATGGGTGTCGATTTGACATTTTCTGCGTGGGATAAGGTGATGAGTCAAGTGATCACCGGTGATTTTTTTGGAGCTGATCGGATCGATTATCTCTTGCGTGACGCTCAGTTTACAGGAGTCTCTTATGGCCTGTTTGATTATCATCAAATGATTGAGATGCTCTGCATCGTTCCTTCTATCAATGGAGGATTGGAACTAGGAATCGAAGAAAATGGGATTGAATCTTGTGAAGCCCTCCTCCTTGCGCGCCATTTCATGCACCAGCGCGTGTATCAATATGCAACGGTTAAATCGTATTCGTTTCATTTAGCAAGATTCATGAAACAGTATTATGCGAACACCTCATATCTCGATAATTTGAAAGGGTATTGGAGCATGACAGACAATGAGGTGTTAACAGCTTTAAGAATTGCTGCTTCCGATCCCATTTCACCTGCCCATACTGATGCAAGTGCCCTATTGAAACGCCATCATCGATTTTATGCAGTTGAAGCTAGGGAAGGGGTTCAAGAGGGGACTTTAAAAGAACTTCAAGAAAGGTTGCAGATCCCCACTGATCTGATTTCTTGGACCCTTTCTAAAAAGCAGCGGGGAGAGAAAGGACTTGCCTTTCCCGTGCTCACTCGATCAGGAGCGATTACAGATGCCAGTCGGTGTTCTAAAATTTTGATTCCTTCGGGGTTGAAGAGTTGGGTCTTTGTTGACCCTGCCTTTGAAAAGTCAATTCGAGAGGCCTTGGAAACCCGATGATCGCAGCAAAGCTAACAGCCATTCGAACGGAATTAAACACGATGAGTCTTCAAGAAAGGCTCTTCATTCTGTGCGCTATGCTGTGCAGCTTTTTTATTTCCGCTGATTATTCGATTATCCGTCCTGTGAGCAATGCCGTCTTTATCACAGCATACTCCTCTGAATGGTTTCCCTATGCCTGGCTTGCCGTGGTTCCGCTTAATTTGGCAGTGGTTACCCTCTACAACAACTATTTACCTCGACTCGGTTGTTTTAAAATGTTCTTATGCGTCGGGGGGGCCATTTCTGCAATCAGCCTGTTTGCAGCTTGCTTCTTAAAAAAAATTGGTTGCCTACCCTTCTTCTTCTATATTTGGAAGGAGGTCTATATCATGTTATGTTTCCAGCTTCTCTGGTCGGTGATCCATTCTTCAAACTCAACTGGTAGAGCAAAATACCTCTATGGATTTCTCTTTGGAATCGGCGCTCTTGGATCGATGACAGGAAGCATGGTACCCAGCTTTTTAGCTGTCAAAGTAGGCTCTGAGAATTTGCTCTTCATGAGCATGCCCATCTTCCTGTTATTGGGAATCTCTTACTACTTTCTACTTAAAAATACCACGCAAGGGATCCATTTAAGAGTTGAGGAAAAAGCTAAGCCCGTGGGAACCCTGAAACATGGGATTCAGCTCATCGCTCAATCAAAATTTCTTATTTTTATTCTTTTGATCGTGATCTTCATGCAAATCTCTTCCACTCTTGTCGATTTTCAGTTTAATCACTTCCTTGAAAAAACGATTTTGGATAAGGATTTAAGAACCCAATATACTGGCAGGATCTTTGCACTGATCCATCTTGCGACCCTAACCCTTCAATTTGTGGGTTCCTTTCTCTTGGTGCATTTTCTTGGAGTGAGACGCAGCCATTTCTTCATTCCATTTGTATTATGTCTCAATAGTATCGGATTTCTCATGTTCCCGGTCTTCACTATGATTTCTATTTCTTTAATTACAATTAAATGTTTCGATTTCTCCTTGTTTAGTGTGATCAAAGAGATGCTCTATATCCCTCTTTCCCAAGATGAAAAATTTCGTGCCAAATCACTCATCGACGTCTTTGCGCATCGCTCAGCAAAAGCAGTAGCTTCCTTTTTGATCCTCGGATTGCAATTTCTCGCTGTTGCAAACATTCAACCTCTGTTAAGTGGGATTGGCATTGCTATTTTTATATGCTGGTCCGCCATCTCTTTAAAAATGCTCAAACGAACAGAATTGACAAATCCTCTTTAATCAATTATACGCTCCAATATGAATCCAATCAAATTGACATTGACACCTGAGCAAATTCTAAATGATCCTTTAATCAATAAAGGAACAGCTTTTACCCAACCAGAGCGGGATGCCCTGGGACTCAATGGATTTTTGCCCCCGCGTGTTGCGACACTTGAAGAGCAAGTTCATCGTCGTTACGAAAATTTCAAAGCAAAGCCCGATGAGCTTTCCCGATATACCTTTCTTTCGGGACTTCAAAATCGCAATGAGGTCTTATTTTACCGGTTGGTGTTCGAACACATTTCTGAAATGCTCCCTTTAATTTACACCCCTACTGTCGGTGATGTATCCATCCACTTTAGTTTGATGTATCGGCAACATCGAGGTCTTTATTTTTCTTATCCCAATCGAGACAAAATCTCTGAGATTGTCTCAAACATCTCTCAGAGGGAGATCGACGTGATTGTCATCACAGACGGGGAGAGGATCTTGGGGCTTGGCGATGTAGGCATTGGCGGAATGGCGATTCCTCAGGGAAAGCTTGCTCTCTATACACTTTTTGGAGGGATTCATCCTGCGCGCACCTTACCGATCATGATTGATGTCGGAACCAACAACCAAGAACTCATCGACGATCCTTTTTATCTTGGCTGGCGCCATCCGCGGATTCGCGGAAAGGAATATGATGCATTTATCGATGAGGTCGTTACAGCCATCCATAAGCGCTTTCCTAACGTTTTGCTCCAATGGGAAGATTTTGCAAAACCCAATGCGCGCCCGCTTCTGATGCGCTACCGCGAAAAGATCTGTTCCTTTAATGACGATATCCAGGGAACTGCAGCTGTAGCTCTCGCTGCGATCTTAAGCGCCATTAAGGTGTCAGGCCAAAAGCTCCGTGATCAAAAAATTGCAGTTCTTGGCGGGGGCTCTGCGGGACTTGGGATTTCGGGACTCATTGTTGAGGCAATGAAAATGGAAGGGCTCTCAGAAATGGAAGCGCGCGAGCGCTTCTACATCGTCGATATCTTGGGTCTGATTCATGAAAAAACGCTTAAAATCGATCCTGAGCAAATACCTTATGCAAGAAGCACTCAAGAAATTTCAGAGTGGAGAGTAGCAAATCCTCAAGAAATCTCTCTTCTCGAGGTCGTGCGCCATGCACATCCGACCATCCTCATTGGAGTCTCTGCTCAACCAGGCGCATTTACAGAAGAGATTGTGACCACAATGGCCAAACACACACCGCGCCCAATTATTTTCCCCCTTTCCAACCCCACATCCAAAAGCGAAGCTCATCCTGAACATTTAATGCAGTGGACAAAAGGACAGGCGATTATCGCAACAGGCAGTCCCTTTGCCCCTTTCAAATATGCAGGAAAGCTCACCTACATTTCCCAATGCAACAATGTTAGCATTTTTCCAGGTGTTGGCTTAGGTGTCGTCGTTTCCAAATCACCTAAAGTGATTGAAAAGATGTTTATTCGGGCTAGCCACTGCTTAAGCGCATTTTCTCCGCTTCTTAAAGACCCTCAAGGGCCCTTATTTCCTCCTTTAGAACAACTGCGCAACGTCAGCAGAGCGATTGCGATTACTGTTGTTGAAGTTGCCCAAGAGGAGGGGCTCATGCCTCGCTGTAGCCCCCAAGAGATCGAGCACAAAGTCGACCAGGCGATGTGGTTTCCTGAATACTCCTTATACACCAAATAAGGCAGCTAACGCCTTCTCATAATTGGGCTCAGCTGTAATCTCAGGGACAATCTCAGAGTAGATCAGCTTATCGTGTTCATCAACGACAAAGACAGCTCGCGCCGAGAGTCCCGCTAAAGGCCCATCTTCCATGAGTACGCCATAACTTGCAGCCGCATCTTTTGAGCGCATCATCGAGAGCGTATGGACATTGAAGACTTTTTCCGCCCCGCACCACCGTTTTTGAGCAAAAGGGGTATCTGCAGAAATAACCAATACAACAGTATTGGGATGCATGCCCGCTTTTTCATTAAAGGTCTTGGTTTCAATTGCGCAGACAGCAGTGTCTAGACTTGGAACAAAAGAGAGTAATTTCCGTTTGCCTGAAAAATCCTTCAAGGAGCGTTCCCCAAGATCTGTGTTCACAAGCTTAAAATCTGGCGCAGGCATCCCAATTTTTGGGAGGGTTTTACCTGTATTGATCACATTGCCTTTGAGGGTGACTTGTCCCATATGCTTCTCCTGTTAAAATGAGATCAAAAATAGCTTATGGTTCGATGGTTGGCAAGAAAAATCTTCAGTTGGGTTCGTTCAGTCGGTTAATGTGCTATTGAACAAGAACAATTATAAATCGTTAATTATCAATCCCTTTTGTTTAATTAGCTAATCTGCTTTCGCGACTTTTTAAATAAATTATTATATTAAATACAATTTTCAATAATTGACTTAAATTATTGGTTTTATATATATTTTAAGTAACACAAATGATTAATAATAAAAAACAGGATATTTATATGTCTAGCGGAATCAATGGTCTTTTTCGCGACTATCAAGGTAATCAGGATGCACAGCCTCTTCTTGGTCAAGATGATCAGAGTCTGGATGATTGTTTACTAGATTGGCCTTTTGAACCAACGAGTACAGAGGCGACTTCATTGATCCAATCAATGCCTTCTGAACCGGTTGAAGAGCTGCTCTCGGACGAAGAGCTGCTCTCAATAGCTCAATTAACACCAGAAGAGACACCTATTTTTGATGAGCTATTTGGATTGCGCTTGGACGCAACCCCTCCTGCAGATATCTTGAGGTTGACGCCAGATAGACAAGAAGAACAATATGAAATGAGATCTGATGAAGAGACAGGCGAGAGTCTAAATAGCGAGGAACGCTCAACAAATTCTGATTCTGATGAGGAGCGAGTGTTGCCTGCAGAGCCTCGCCTACTGCCTCTGCCTCCCGCGATGATTCATAGCCACTCTCTAATGTCACATATGCCTTTTGAGTACCGAACACCATCTACCCCTGCCCGCACTTTTACAGATTACCAAAACAAAGTCATTAACCGGTTGCTCCAAAAACGAGCTAAAACTCAGTTTGCAAGAAAATTTTTGAATGAATTATCCAACCCGCTTAAGTCCATTTTAGCTCTTTCAGACGATCAACTAAGATTTCTATTTAAAAAAACAAATTCCGAATTAAACGAAGTCTCTGAAGAAGAATTCATATCTTTATTAACGCAGCTTGAATCAGTTGATTATAATATTATGAATGCAGCGCTCAAGTCTTTAATTAAAGTTTTACCACTTAATAAAGGGGTCGTATTAATCCTCTCGTTAAAAGGAGCGAAGCAACGACAACTTATGAAGAAGCTCTTTAAGTTGGGTAGAGAATTAAGTTTTGCAGAATTTGCCTCTTTATTTCAATTGCCACGGTCACGCGAAGAACTCAAACAGTTTTGCGAGTTGTTACCCCGTCAATGGCTTTCTTACTTTGCATCCCGTCATCGCGATCAATTCAGCGAATTTCTAGATACGATTGAGTCCTTACCTACTCGAGCTTTGATTATCTCAACGTGTTTTCAAAATGACAAGGAAACAATATTCGATTTAATCGGAAGCAAAATTATTGAATGTTTAGATAAATTTAATACTCAAGAACTTGATGCAAAGGTTCAAATTCTGGAAGAGTTAGATCCTAAAATTGCATTGCAATTGCTTGACAGATTTAACGTTCAAGACATATCAATTAAAGAAAGCTATGCCTTCAAACTTTGCAAAAAAAACCCAAAAAAACTATTTAAACAATGGGACAATTATAAACTTAATGACGTTTCAGAAAAATCTAAAACTGAAATGCTAATTCATTTAATTTCAACTCGAAAAGTAAAATGGGATAAACTGTCTGGCTATTTAGAAAAACTTCAAATTCAGCAAGAAAGCAATAAAATTCAAATTGCAGTTGCGATGCTCTCGCTTTCTGGAAACTTAAAAAAAATCAATGGTTTAGATTTCTTTCAATTTTCAACAAAAGAAATCGAAGCCAAGGTTATAGAGTGTGGTCTTATTAAACTGTTCAGTACTTATGGCTCTTCCTTAAGTTTTAGCAAGTTAATCCAGTCTAATGACGCTAAACTAGTTGAAATTGCCTTCAAGATGTTTCTAAAAAATTCAATGCCCTCGACGGAAATTTTTGAGCGGATCTGTCTCAAGCCTATCTTACAAATTCCTGATGAATTTAATCGTTTGCGTGTCTTACGATGTGTTGCCGACCATTTCTTAAGCCACTCTAAAGTTTACATGGTTTGTGAAAACGTTGATTTTCTCAAGCAAGTCACTGCGATCTTGATGATTCGCCAACCAGAACTTCGAGAGAGACTCCTATCTTTTTGGACGAACAAATTTTTAGAGGCTTTCACATATAGTCGTACTTTACCAACAGTCGAATCGTTTAATCAGAGATGTTTAACAAAAGAGCAGAATATCTTTCATTCTCACTTATTTGTGCCTATGGAGCGATTTCTTAATGCTATCAAAGCCAACCGTAAAGAACTAAAGGCCTTCTTAGCGGAGCTTGAAAAGTCTCGAGCTAACCTGGCTCAGTTTTCTGTTCTTCCGATTTATAATCGCTTTTCTCCCGAAATACAAGAAGGGATAGCAGCTATCTTTAAGAGTTATCAGGCTTATCAAGCGCTTCATTCTCCTGAAAAATTTGACGAGGAACTTTTGAATCCCATGCTACAGATCATCCACCGTGCGCCTAGAGCAGATAAAGCCCGTTTTGCACGCAGCTTATGTGGAGAGAGTTCAAGTTCTTCCCGTTTTGAAGCATTTATTAACACGTTTTCATTTTCCCCTGAGATTAGGGATCAACTCATTCAAAAGTATCACTCCTATCAAGATGGTCCCAAAAAATGGAATTTTGAATTTATCGAAGTTCTCTGTGGCACCATGAATCCCTATACACTACGAGAAAAAGATGGCTCCGATGCTGATTTTGTAAAATTAAAAGATGCGATTAAGCCAACGTTTAGACGCAATTATCATGCATGGATTGAGGCTCTTTTATCAATCCAATTAGTATTAGAACAAAACCCTAAATTGGCTCGGAAGATAATCAATAAACTCAATGCGATTTTTCGCGATGAACAAGGAAATCCAGTAAAAACAAATGCAGATCAAGCTGTGCTTCGAAAGTGTAGCGGGGAACTGAATTCACTCATTGCTTTACTTAAGTTAAGGGAACTAAAGGGTTATATTAAAGATACAGATTGGAAGGGGAAAACGAGCTTTTCTCAGATGGTGAACGACATTTTTATGACCAACTTTCAGATAACAGACGTTGATTACGAAGCAATTGAACGTTTTCAAAGTGAATTTTTCGATCCAAGATTTAAAAGTAAATTTGCTGCCTATTTTGCCAAATTAAAGAATAGAAAAAGAAGCAACAAGAAAGAGAGCACCGATGCCTTACATACAATGATCGAATCGGTTGTAAAAGGAACATTTGCTGTTGACCGATTTTCTGCAGAACGTAGTCCTACCATGCGTAAACTACAAACCGAGTTTCCCGATCTCTACCGAGCTTGGACAACTTTAGACTATTCAAGATCATTTCGTTTAGATGAAGAGGTAAGCGCTCCATCTTTTAATCCCTTCTCATGGTTGCATGAAAAGCTTATTGTCGATAAACACCTTGATATGACGCGGTTGCCCAACTTAAGAACCTTACTTGTAACAAATCCAGGTGAATTTGTCCCTCCATCCGGGAGCTCATCTTCGCCAAACGTGGAAGATGCCCTCATTCAATTTGCACAAGCATCTACAGAAGAGGAACAAATTCAAGGACTAGAAGCGCTACTTCAGTTTCCTCTTGGAGAAGTGTTTGAACATGACGTTCATGGAGCGCTTGAATTATTAAGGCAGCCTCCTGTGACAAAAGAAAGAACGTGTATATCAAGAATCTCTAACAGCTGTCATGAAATCATGCGAGCGGGGACCTATGTCCATGGAAGCTGCCAAGACTTAACTCTTGGAGATCCAGCAGTGATGAGCTATCTTGATGGAAAATTTATACCTATTCTCAATCAAGAGCTCCATGATCAAGATCCTTCAACAAGGGCTCTTCTTAAAATTGATTTTGTTCAAGGAAAACCCATTTTATTCTTGGAACGGTACTACAAAAGAAATAAACACCCCCAACTGGTTCGAGAAACCGCTGCTTCAGCAATTGAAATTACTCAACGGCTCAATGCACAGGTTCCTGCCAATCAAAGAGTCTCTCTCATTACAAGCGCTGACTCTATGAAATATTTTCCGAGGGGTAAAGCAGGGTATTTATTGGGAGAGGAGTTTAATGAAACAGTTACATCATTAAAGGGCACCTGGAGCCCAATTGAGTACTCTGATGTTGGAGCTGGCAGAAACTGGGAAGATTACCAATATCATCGGAACCTTCATTACCTTTACCAAGCACCAAAAGAATCAAAACCGTCACGTTTAGAGAAGTTTTGCTGTTCTGTCCAATAACAAATACAGAGGCTTGAACCCCCATCTCCACATCATCGATTTGGAAGATGGGGCACGTTTTGTAATAATTTCTTTTCTTTTCATTTTTTTTCTTGCTTCAATTTTAAAGATTCCATTAAAATCTTGTGAAAAATTTATAAAATCAAGGTTGAGATGCGATTTGCAATGAACAATACTCCAGACTTAGGCTATCATCTCCGCGTCGACATACCAAACATCTTTTTTTTAAGAGGCGAGGGATGAATAGATCACTAATGAGCATCTGTGAAGATGAAGCTGAGCGAATCCAAGATTGGGTTGAGCGAGATAAAGACTCTCTTTTTGCAAGGTTGATTCGATCGTCAACCTCCTCAGATCAGCCTTTTTTACGCAAATGCGATCGCATTACCTTGTCAAAAGTTCCAACTGGGATTGAGCTTCCACAAAACACCTCTTCACCAAATAAGCTTAAACAAGTTAAAAAAACCCCTCTCAATCTAGCTTCCCTTTCTTCAATCTCTGATAAAATAGCCCTCAATACACACTGCTCAATTAGCCAAAAAGGGGCCTTTCTGCTTGCTAAAGGGGACGGAAGTCCTGATTTTTCTTCTGGACGAGTGGTCAAAAATTGGGAGCTTAAAGGGCATTTCTATGCCTTTAAAAAAATTAAAAGCTTTGCTGTACAACAAAAAAGAGAGACCAGAAACCATCATATCATTTCTATTTCCTCATCAAAAACAAAACATCCCCAATCAGAGAACCAAGAGCTCTGGGAAGAGATGATCCGCTCCAAAGAAAACCGTCTTTTTCACATTGGACGCGGAATAAAATTTTTAGTTGACTAGCAACTAAAACACCTTCTAATTAAATTAATTAAAATTAAAAGACAATTTGCTGCAATCATTTTAAATAAAAACATTTTAAAATGAAGTTTTATATAAGTATTTCATCTGCAAGCAGCAGTTCATCTAGCCCCGCCTTCTGCGCTCACTTTTAAAGAGCAATGGGAGGAGTCTACACTTGTTTCCGAGCAAAGCCCAGATACCCCGTCTGGAGCGAGCGAGTAAATACGAATTGGAAGTCTTTGGTAACTTTTCTAGCAAAGAAGCTTTTCCAAAAAGCGCTACGAGCAAGGTCTGGACGCAGACCTTGTATCTGTTCGACGCATAACCCAGATTTGGCACAAAATGCTTGCAATTCTTTCGGTTTAATGAAATGGGAATAAAGATGCATATTCTTTGGAGTATTAGGAACAAACCATTCCACTCCTTTGATCACGATCAACCAACTTAAGAAGTTGCGGTTAAACGTGTGAAAAAAGAAAAGGCCTCCTGGTTTTAATACGCGCGATGCTTCCCGAATAATATTCTCAGGAGAGGGGACATGTTCGAGAAAATCCATTGCACAAACGACATCAAACGTTCCTTCTTTAAATGGAAGCTGTTCTGCGGAGCGGTACAGATATTTAACGCTTTTGGTCGTATCACGCAATTCTGCTTCTCTTAAACTATTAATGGAAAGATCGACCCCTGTGACCTCATGCCCATTTAATGCGAGAGCATTTGCAAGCAGCCCTGCACCACATCCAAGATCCAATATCGTTCGATTTAGGCCCGACTGCTCCTCAATCATTCGCTGGATCCACGGATTGCGGATTGTATTTTCTGCACGCAGCAGAGCAATGGGATGGTTATCTGCCTCATACCACTTTTCGTGAAGGGTGTCATAAAAATCGTTATTGACTAAGAGCTTTGTTTTTTTTCTTTCCATATAATATTCCAGTAGATCACTTGATAGAGAAAAAATAGGGTCGCAAAAGCGATTTGGAAACTTAAAAAGGCTTTGAGAAAATGAGCATCTTGTAGCCAACTCGTTAGCCACAAGGGAGGGGCTTGATTTTCATGGAGGAGCGGCCACATCAGCCCT
Organism: uncultured bacterium; assembly: GCA_964461105.1. Lineage (GTDB taxonomy): Bacteria > Chlamydiota > Chlamydiia > Chlamydiales > Rhabdochlamydiaceae > JAGVMG01. Next base: position 17,688 of record CAYWSY010000008.1, on the reverse strand, counting down.
GTTGCAGCCAAAAGCACTGGATGATTTAAAAATAAGATCGAATGCAGCCATTGTTCAGCAGCAGGACAACATTCCTTATGAATAAATTCATCCTTTGTTACAAAGATGCAAGAAAAGAGGCTCAATCCAATGTAGATGTAGAGATGAAAAGTAGAGTAGGGGAAGATAAGCACATATCCTAGACAGGCAATCACTGTCAATGTGTCAAGTGGATGGCCGATTCGCTCCCACTTAGGAAGCCCTCGCTTGAGATGAAAGAGATATTCATCGAGCGTAATTACAATCGATTGAATCAAAAAGGGGAGAATGATCAATAAGAGCATGATCCCCCTCGTTTTTCCATTAAAGCGCCAGAGATGCTTAAACCTGGACCAAATGCCAAACTCACAATCAAGGACCCCTCTTCAACAGAAGGATCGTCAAGCATCAATTGCCACACATGGGGAAGTGTCGCTGATGACATATTGCCGCATTTGCGCAAAATTTCATAGGAATGCTTCATCTGATCTGTCTCTAAATGAAGGGCTTGCTTAACATAATCCAAAATTTTCGGCCCTCCTGGATGAACCGCAAAATAAGTTTTATGAAATAAGCGTTTCTCTGCCAATGCATACAATCGTTCCAAATAAGAAGCGAGGGCGCGTGTGATGAGGACCGGCACCTCCTTGCCAATGGTCATGACAAAGCCGTGAGCATCACACCTCCACGTCATTTTTTCAGAACTATTCGGGATCACCTCTTCGAGAAGGGCGAGCACCTGGAAGTGGGGGACTGCGGCGCTGGGACTGATTGAATATTTAATAAAGCCATCAGCAAAAAGACTCTGCACCATGAGTTGTTCTGTTGAGTGCTTAAGAGGCTGCATATGAATGCTTCCAACCTCTGTGTGCACGACATCCACTGTAATAGGGGTTTGAGAGGGGAGTCTTAAATAACCAGCTCCCATCCGAATCGCCGGAAAAGCGGCAAAGCATCCCATATGGTAGGCATTTGTAACTGTTGTGGTAGCTCCAGCACCTCTTCGGGAAACTAACTTTTGAGCTGGGTTTGGAGCGACATATCCGGTACACGTCACATGGATCAGATGGGAGGGAAGGGGAGTCTGTTCAGGATAGAATGCCTCGAAAATTGGATCCATCTCTGTTTCAAAAAAATCAGATCTCTCGCGTATTGTTTTTCCTGAAGGTAGATTCCCAACAGGAAACAGGGGCATATTTCCAAAGTCTTTTTCAAAAAGGTCTAAAATGTGAATCCCTCGACTCTGAATCTTATCTGTTCCAAAGCCTAAGCGAAACAAGCGCTCCTTTACATCTTGGTACAATGTCTCGGAATAGACGCCGTCTTGAGTTGCTTGCGCAACAGCATGAGCCTTTGCAATCCATTCTAAAATGTGCTCCTGAGGGATTTCAAAGCGAGGGCGGATTAAGGAGAAGTTATATAAAGAACAGAACATTTAACCAAAGGGGTACAAAAAAAATGAAGTGTAAATTAACCCAAAATCATCGTCAAGCCCATGATGACTAAGACCACTCCAAATACCCGCTTTAAGGTTTGCTCACGGAGTTGATGAGTCCATTTCGCTCCATAAGGCGCTGCGATGAATGTCGCAATGCCGATCAATGCAAATGCCGGCAAATTAACATATCCTACCGTATCGTGAAATGGCAGCTTGCCTAACCCAATCATCAGATAAGTGATTGCTCCAATTGTAGAAATCACTAAAGAGGTCGCTGCAGATGTCCCAATCGCTTTTTTACTTGGAAGTTTAAAAGCGGACAAGATAGGAACTGTAATCACACCACCCCCAATCCCCAAAACGTTCGATAACCAGCCAATCCCAGTGCTGATGAGAGTTAGCATCGGAGCCTTTGGAAGCTTGTGTTCTAGTAAATCAGGTTGATGTTTCCGAAAAAAGAGCAATCCGGTTCCAATAAGAAAGAAGCCAAAGACAATTGCTAAAATAACACCTGAAAGGATCTCTGCAGAGAGGGCTCCTAAAAAGCTTCCAATGAGTAAACCTGGCAGCATTTTTTTTACAATCGACCACACAACACCATGATGTTTATGGTGAGCTTGAGTTGATGAGATGGTATTAAATACCATTGCCGCAAGCGATGTTCCTATGGCCATATGCATTAAATACGCCTGAGGATATCCAAGCAAATGGAACACAAGATAAAGACAGGGGACAGTGATAATTCCACCTCCAATTCCAACGAGGCCTGCCATGATCCCAGCTATTGTTCCAATAAGAATATATACAATCCCAACAAAAATCAGAGTGAACATCAACAGCACCACCTTAAAAAGAAGATAAAACTTGAGTGTAGCTATGAAGAGAAATTTGTTCAAACGATGAATAAATGGCAACAAAAAACGGAAGACTCATCCGCTGCGCGGAGAAATGAAGTGCCAAAAACATCCACTTTTGCTACTGTACAGAAAAATAGGGAGATCACGATGCAACGCGCGGCAACAAGAGAGCTCATCACTTGGAAAGAGAAATCTAACCGCCAGCCGCTTCTTTTAAGAGGCGCTAAACATGTAGGCAAAACAGATCTTGTTCTTAACTTTGCCAAGAACCTCTTTGACCAAGTTCTTCACATCAGCTTTACAAAGAATCCAGAGCTCAAATCTTGCTTTCACTCGCATAACCCTCAGGAGATCCTTCACTTACTCGAATTGAGCCTTCAACAAACGATAACACCTGGAAAAACCCTGCTTTTCTTGGATGATCTTGAAGAATGCCCCGATGCGCTGTACAGTCTGCGCCATTTTCATCAGCACATGCTTAAACTCCATCTGATTGCAGCAAAATCAGAGTGGGAACTCCCAGCTGCCCAAGAGCACAATCCCCATCCTTTGAAAGGGGTAGAGCTCTTGTCGATCCGCCCATTATCCTTCCAAGAATTTCTCCTTGCGGTAGCAGCTGAAAACACCCCTCCAACTGATCATGCGGAACTCCTCAAATGGGTGCGCACGTATCTTTTTGTGGGAGGAATGCCAGCTGCTGTAAAAGCCTACCTCGATACAAAATCCCTTTTAAATGTACAGCTAGTGCATAAAGAGATCATCCAAGACTATGAACATCATCTTGAAAAACAGGCCTCCCGCATCCAACACAAATATATCCGCACCCTCGTCCAAAACACACCACCGCTAGTTGGGCAGATCCTGAAATATGTCAACCTTGACCCGAAAGTCCGCTCTAGAAGTCTAAAGGCAGCTCTTCCGTCTTTAATTAACTCGGGGCTTTTACATCAAGCATTTGCCACTCTAGCAACGGACCCTTCATTGCATTCAGAGATGCTCGACCACCGCTTCAAACTCTTCTTTCTCGATGTCGGACTACTCCAAACGGCACTCCGCATCAATCCCGAGCATGTCTTTAATCAGGACATTCATAAAATCCATGGAGGAACATTAGCTGAGCAGTTTGTCGCGCAGGAGCTCCTTGCGTACGCTCCTGCACGGCAGAATCGCCCCTTGCTTTACTGGGAACGGGGGAATGGGGGAGAGGCCTGCGTTGATTTTGTCCACCGCATAGGGGAAGAGACCCTTCCGATTGAGGTCAAGTCTGGCGCCGTGGGAAGCTTGCGTGCGCTGAAGAGCTTTCTTCATCTCAAGAAGGCTCCCTTGGGAGTGCGTATTTCTGAGGCCCCTTTAAGACAACAGGAACAGATTGTCTCTGTTCCTTTTTATCTCATCTCAAAGCTGGCAGAGTGCATGGGCAGGGCAAATGTAGAGATGTAAATCTGCTTTACTTAGTTTGTCTCAGAGGATTGTTTTGGCGTAAATTGGCGCGTAAAAGCGCCAATTTACGGCGAAAAAACTTACTTAACCAGCAAATGATCTCCAGTAGATGTCATAAAAGCATAGCCTCCATCGCTCTCACTTAGTTCTATAACGACAGGTCTCTCAATCACAATCTGCTCCCAAGCCGCTAATACCTTCATAAATTGATTCAAGGGAAGCCGAAACAGTTCCCCGTTAAAATCGATGATTAAATCCCCATCGCTCTTTTTCAATTCCATGGAAAAATCACCCCCAGAGCCGTATTGCAGCTCTAAATGCGTGATCTCGTGATTTTGGCCCCACTCAGATAGGTTGATCGCTTTAACCCAGCCGCTACCAAGAGAGGCAGCTAAGCATGTGCTTAGGGCGGCTAAATCAGAGCAGCTTAACTCATTGAACACAGCATAAGAGTTGAAGTTCTCTTGCCAATGGTCTCCTTTAACAATATACGTCTTTTTCACAGCGACTCCTCTTTTAAAGAGATTCGGTATAGGGGATTAAGCCCTTTCTAAACAATGCAAGAAATAAATTTAAATAAGCTGAAGCTTTAAGCCGTTAACAACTAGCGACATACAATTAGCTTACAAAGAGATTGAAATAAAAACATTAATTGTGATATAATATAATGAGAATTAACTAATTTTAAATAAAAACTAAGGTTTAAACGCTATGCCTCCAATCAATCCTTCCCTTGAGCATGTCTCATTGAGCCAATCCTGCTTAGGCCGTTTTGCCCTAGGCGCTACTGTTGCAGTTTTTGTCATCACAGCTGTTGGGCTTTCAAGCCTTCCTCCCGCTTTCATCATTGCATTCACTGTTGTCGCTGTAGCAGGGATTGTTTTTGCCGCAATTTCTCAAAGGCATCTTCTCATCTACGAGATTTCCTTGCTGTATACAATGTGTGGACAAAAAAGATGGTGGAACGAGGTCTCAGAAGATGTGATCCTTGGTGCTATCCCACTTGAACATCATTCAAATCGCATCAAAGATGAAGGGGTCACTCACGTGATCACGCTTCTTGAAGATTTTGAGCTGCAAAGGGGACTTGTAAGCCCCGTTACTAAATTTCAATGGGAAGAGGAACATATCACTCACTTTCATGCCAAAGCCCCTGACTTTGAAGGGGTCTCTATAACTCATATCGATATGATCGTAAGGCATATGGAAAGAGTGCGCAGAAGAGCGCGCAGAGCGAAGGAACAGGCAAAATTCTATATCCACTGCAAAGCGGGAAGGGGTCGAAGCGCAACGATTGTCGTTGTGGATCGCTTACTGCAAAAACATCAAAAGAGAGACATTGACCTTAGAAATGGGAATCTTCTCGCTTTAATTGAACAAGAGATCAATCTTGTGGCAGCGCGTCGCCCTCAGATCAGCTTAAATCCAAGACAGAGGGCTGCAATCCTTAATTACATTGAGCACCAATCCTTAATTACTTTGAATTACTTTGAGCACCTTCGACTGAGGGCTTAAAGGATCGCTAGGCAAGAACGTCTGATAATTGATGTTATGTTTATTTCCTAGGATTCAAGCCCCTCAGCCGTGACTTGATATACCTTTGGCTCGAGGGTTTCTAGATTGATCAGGGTGACTTGAAAGCTCTTTTGAGCTTCTTGTTTCGGCACAAAAAGTACCCTATGGTATGTCGCATACGGTAGAATGACCTCACCATGTTTCCTAAAAGCTTTCATTCGATAATCAGTCTTTAGATCCCTGTGATGAGTTATCGTTCGAAAACTGTCAATCGAACTGGGAATCGCCAATGGCCAGAAAATCAAGCTTGCAACCCGATACATGATTCCTCTTGGAATTGCTGATTTAGTCACCTGAAATGCTGCATCCTTTGGATCAACGTGCGGCAAATCCACAGAACTTGTGCACAGCGAATACTCTTGAGAGGTATGATTATGAATTGCAATTTCAAGCGGCTGCACCCCACGGCTGACAAGGTCATGACCTAAATAGAGCTTGGAATCTGCTCCATTATAAGCATGCGCTGTGACGATGACCATTTCATCTGGTAGAAACGGCTTCGCTTTAACCGGGACGACCAGATAGGAAATCTTGTGGAGCTGATCATATGCTGTTATCGAAGCCAGCACGCCTACTATTACAATCAAACCTAATGCAAAATAGTTTCTCATTAAAAAATCCAATTAATTTCAGTGAATTATAACTAAAGAAACAAAACAAATCAACAAACGAAGCCTATTTGACATAAGTAACTTATAATAAATAGCTTAAAATCATCACTTTACACATAAACACATTGTCCGCTATAATCTTTCTTAAAAAGCTACTATTGAAGGCAACCATGTTACTTCTGAGATTAGTCTTAATGGCTCTAGTGATCTTAGGGATCGCTCACATCGTTCCTGGGATTGAGGTGCCTAATTTTGGGTCTGCTGTCATGTTTGCTTGCGTTCTTGCGCTTATGAATGGTTTTATCCGTCCGATTTTGCTGGTTTTAACCCTTCCTGTGACTCTATTGACTATTGGATTATTTGCACTGATTATCAATGGACTTACCTTCTGGATGGCAGGAGAGCTCTCTTTTGGGGTCCATATCACATCTTTCTGGGGTGCTTTTTGGGGAGGTCTCATCTCTTGGATTGCAAGTGGCGCTCTTTCCTGGACCCGACAATCTCCTCCAAAGACAACGCGAACCGGTTCTCCGGAAATTGATCCCTATGTCGGCTGCACAATCGATATTGAAACGGGAGATAATAAGAAATAATCGGCTTATTTCTTTAACTTGTGATTCTTTAAAGATACCTCGAGGAGCTGTTCTAGACAGCTTTGAGCATCTTCCTTTGTTGCAAACTCTTGCCTGCCTAAGATCACTCGGCATCGCTCGTCTTCAAAGACGATCGCTTCCCAATGCTCTCTTGGATAGGTTTCGCTAAAATTTGAGACTTTAGCAACAACGAGATGTTGAAAATCTGATAAGTAAAAATAATCCCCATTCCGTGAGTCTTGAATCCAGACATACCCTTGTCCATCTTTTCCTTCTAGCATCGCCTGGTCCTCCACATTGAATCGAGTTAAAAATTTTTGTATACGCCATTGTCCTATTTTTGAGAAATAGTTTTGCTGGATTCTTCAGGCCGTGTTTGCTAAGTTCTTTTGCCATGAGTATACATCAGATTCCAAAAAACCTGAGGGAAGCGACACGATATTTTCAACTTGATCCCGATCTTGTGAAGGTCAAGCAATTAGCTCACCAAGAAACTGTATCGTCGGAGCGTCTTCACCACATTCACACTAAGTGCTTTTATGTGCAGGCTGGGGGAAAGGCTCTTGTTTCCTATTTTATTAATGTGGTTGGTTCTCTGACTTATCTTATAGGGGCGTGCGATCTATCCAAAAGATGCACTATTCTCTCGATAGACCTTTGCTCTGACTTCTTGTTACTCGACGCGATAAAACGCTATGGATCTGACCTCAAGATGCCGATCCTAAATATGCAGCGCAAAGACACTTCTGATGTCTTTTTAAAACCAATACCCTCCCCTCTTTACGAAGCACATTCGTTCTATCATCCTCATGGGGTGTGCCGTGGGATCAGTGACTGGTTTATCTTTCTTTACCTCAAGACGCGTAGACACTTCACTTCTTCAGAGAAACAGATTCTTGCTGTGGCCAAGATCTTTGAACAAGGTGCTCCAAGGGCTTCCACCTTGATCCAATCGATGAATGCAGAGGATATCAGCTGGCAGGCTCTTAAGCTCAAGGTCACCACAGATGTGTTAACAGTTACAACCCAAACAACTTCTATAGATAAAATCGCGCGGAAAATCCATCGCCTTCCTAAAGGGATCTATGGAATCTATTTTGTCGGAAAGACAATCCATCGACTCAATTATATCCGCACATCCACTGGAAAACGGTTTATTATTAATCCGCAGGCTCGAGCAGGTTTAATTAATATTTCAAGTAAAGACACGCTTCTCAAAGCTCTGAACCAGGAATGCAAAGGAAAAACTGCTCTGACCGTCGACCAGATTCATGATTGCAAAAAAAATTCTTCTTAAGTATTATTGAGAGCTCGTTTTATTCGCACCGGAGGTTAGTTAATGAGCAGGAAAAAGAAAAAATCCCCAATGGCTGTCTTCGCAGCGATTATTTTAGCCATTATCGTGGGGAGTCTTTCCGGCACCAAAGCTACCCTTCTAGGAATCAACCTCTACAATCTCTATGATCTTCTGGGTAAAATCTTTATTAACGCATTGACCCTGGTTGTTGTTCCCTTGGTCTCTTCATCAATCATTAGTGGAATTGCACGGATTGGAGGGGATGGATCTTTTAAGCGTTTGGGCACTAAAATGTTTGCCTTTTACTTTGGCACAAGCCTTCTTGCTATTCTCATCGGGCTACTGTTTGTAAATATCCTCAATCCGGGAGGGCATATTCCTCCTGAAACGCTTCAGTCCTATTCAATTGATGAAATTGCACAAATTCAACAACATATCTCTACTCAAGAAGGGCATAAAATCACTGAAGTGTTAATGCAAATTGTTCCAGCAAATGTGGTTGATGCATTTTCATCTGGTCAAATGCTTGGCTTGATTTTCTTTAGCCTCCTGTTTGGGTATTCTCTTTCTAAAATTGATAGTCACGTCTCGTCCGTCTTAATTGGATTTTGGCAAGGGCTCTTTCAGACAATGATCCAATTCACCCATCTGATCATGAAATGCCTTCCCATCGGGGTCTTCTGCTTGGTGGCAAAAGTCTTTGCAACGACAGGAATCCAATCCCTGCGGTCCCTTGGCTTATTTACAGTGGCTGTTTTACTTGGGCTTGCAACGTTTACCTTTATCGCCCTTCCCTTAACTTTAAAATGGATCGGCAAGGTCAATCCCAGACGTCACTTCAAAGCGATGGCTCCTGCACTGATCACTGCGTTTTCAACAAGTTCCTCTTCTGCCACGCTTCCAGTTACAATTGAATGTGTCGAAAAACGGGCTGGAGTCTCCAATAAAATCTGCAGTTTAGTCGTCCCCTTGGGAACTTCGATTAACATGTCAGGTTCTGCCCTGTACGAATGTGTGGCTGCCATGTTTGTCGCTCAGGCGTACGGAATTGATTTGTCCTTTTCAACCCAACTTCTGATTATCATTCTTTCACTGATTACATCTATTGGCGTTGCAGGAGTCCCCTCTGCCAGTTTAGTCGCCATTATTGTCATCTTAAAGGCGATGGGCCTCCCCTTGGAAGGGATCGGCTTATTCGTTGCCGTCGATCGGATCCTTGATATGTGCCGAACTACAGTGAATGTCTTTAGTGATAGTTGCTGTGCAGTTTTAGTTGCGCGTTCAGAAGGAGAACATAATGTTCTTTCAAAAGAGCCCCATTTGGATATGGAATAAAAAGCCCCGTTCCGCATGGAACGGGTGCTTGTTAACGAGAGAGCTGCATTAAATGGTGAGCTTCTTCATCAGAGATAATTTTATGAAGCAGATTCCATTGAAGATCCGCAATATTTGGATTAAAATTCTTCACTCTTTCATCCGCTCCTCCATAACGAATTCCTACAAAGGGGAGATTGAGTTTGGATGCCGCCCGTGCGACGCTCTCTACGTGGCTCATTTTATCGTCAATCATGACAATCCGCTTTGGTTTCTTTTCCAATCTATGATACAAAGCTTCAATGTGATGCCCTTTATCTCCATTATTTGCGATAAAAATCACCCCATTTTTATACAAAGACCCGGCTAACTCATCAAAGATAAAAGAGTCTGCGATGCCAGCAGCTTGAGAAAAATCGATCTCCAAATAGCTCAATTGTTTTAACGTGAGTGATGCAAATGCAGGATCCCGTTTTGTTAAAGCAAACATACGGACATTTTTTGCTTTCATACGATTTAATAAATCGGGGATGCAAGGGTCTACAAGACGCATCTCTGTTTTTTCATAAATGAATGCAAGTTTTGGAACTAATTTTTCTAACGTTTGATCTACAGAATTCCCTTGAGCCAAATGGGTTTCAAACTGATGGGAAAACCATTGATCAGAGCCTAAATGTTGCGCTGTTTCAATGAGTGTATTATCTAAATCAAAGATAAAAAGAGTCTCTTCTTCGACATATTCAGTTGCATGATTAATGTCATTAGTTTCAATTAATTCAGCATTAAGCGAAAAAATTGCGATTAAAAAAAATAAGCTAAGTCTTAGATAATTCATGTATCCTCCGATTAATAATTTCTTGCATACACGCCTGATCTACTGAGCGCCCAAACCAAATCTGCTGCTGTTCGAGAGCTTGAGCAACAAACATTTCATAGCCATAGATGAGGCGGCATCCTTTTTGGGAAGCTTGTATCAGAAATGGGGTCTTTTGGGGAACGTAAACTAAATCCATGGCATAACACCCTGGAATCATAAGCTCTGGAAGGACAGATTGAGCTTCCGGAGTACAATTGACAATGATCTCGTAGCCTTGCGCATAAATGGTGGGAAGAAGCCCCATCCCTCCTCCAAAACAATTAAGCTGCTCAGCTAGCCTCTCTGCTTTATGAGCTGTGCGATTTAAGATCGTGACTAAGGCGCCTCGATGAACAGCCTCATGGCTCACTGCTTTTGCAGCCCCACCCGAACCGATAATTACCATTTTCTTCCCTGCAACTTTTACGTGCTGTTCTATGGCATTTAGTGCTCCTATTCCATCTGTATTATGCCCAAACAACTTCCCATTCTTAATCTCAATAGTATTGACAGCGCCAATTGCTTTTGCTTGATGGCTCATATGATCTAAAAAGGGAATGATTGATTCTTTTAAAGGCATCGTCACACTCAACCCTCTAAAGGGAAGCTTGCGGATCTGCTGAAGGATCGGTCCGATGTCAATTACAGTCGATTCAATATTTACGTAAGCTGCGTTAATCCCAAGTGAGTGAAATGCAGCATTATGGACAAGATACCCCAAGCTTTTCTTTATAGGGGATCCGATCAGAGCATAAAGTGCTGTTTGGGAATTGAGCAAACGGTAATGATAAATTGTTAGTAGCTCATCTATGGACAATTGTCCCAAAGACGTCGAGTCAGTTGAATCGATGTAGGTATAATCAAAATGATTGCCAAAAACAGGTCCTAAGGCGCGCGTTGTGAACCCCTGCTCCCCCATTGCAATTCCAATGAGATGATGGTGAGCTCGATGTTTCATGACGCAGGTCATCATTCGTAGTGCATCGAGTGGCGTTCTGGCCATTGTCGCCATTTTAGTGACATCGCTCAAAGGAGAGCACAAGCTTGCGAATAACGCGTCAAGGTCTTCAGGAGTGTCAGTAAAGTTATGATAGGAAGTCAGCCATTTAATCTTGGGATGCTTTTCCGTTAATTTTTGTCGCAATCCATTTGGAAAATCATGTTCAAGATCGACATAATCAGGAAACAGTGTACAGAGCTTTTCAATCCATTCTAAACGACTCTCTTCTGTCCCTTGATAAGCCCCTCCATGAGATGCTGGGCGCAATGTAAAGAGAACCTGTATTGGAGTTGCATCATTTCTCAATGTCTGAATCTGCTTTAAATCAAGCGTTTGAAACGTATCGAATCGAATTTCAATCCCATCCACTCCCCTCTTTAAAGCCGCTCTTAGAGTTCCTTGCGCTTGTTCATATGTAGGGCCTTTCACAACGGTAAATAACATGATGGCTCCAAATTTTTTTCTAACATTGATCTGATCGCATCATATATGATGTCCTTAACATGATTCACCACAAATCAACTCTCATCCATGCTGTGCCTCCAATTAAAACCAAAGTTCATATTGGAAAAGAACTTCTCTATTCTCTTGAAACGTTAAATCAATTTCGGCAATTTCCTGGACGCATTGCAGTGATCACCGATACCCATGTCAAAACTCTAATCGCTGAGAAGTGGATCTCTTTTTTGAAGCATCACAAAATAGACGCCCATCTCTTTTCTTTTTCTGCTGGAGAAGAATCGAAAAACCGCCATACCAAAGAAAGGATCGAAGATGAGATGTTCCAAGAAAGGTTTGGAAGAGACACTCTACTTGTAGCAATGGGAGGCGGTGTGGTGACTGATCTTGCTGGTTTCCTCAGCTCGACATTTGCAAGAGGGATCCCTTTGGTGCTCATTCCAACAACGTTAATGGGGATGGTGGATGCAGCAATCGGCGGCAAAACTGCGGTAAATACCCCCTTTGGTAAAAATCTCATTGGAACCTTATATCCTCCCCAATCGATCATCCTGGACACCTCGACGCTATCCACTCTGCCAGAGCGACAGTGGAGAAATGGGATGGCTGAGATCATCAAATATGGCCTGATCAGCTCTCCTCCCTTGTTCCATAAACTGCTCAATGAAAACAAACAATGGAATACGCGAGATCCTGAATGGATAAATGAAATCATCTACGACAGCTTTTTAATTAAAAAACACGTGATCGAAACAGATTTCCAGGAATCTGGATATAGACGGATCCTTAATTTTGGCCACACGATTGCTCATGCTCTCGAAACAATTGAAAATTACCGTATTCCCCATGGGGAGGCTGTTGCGGTTGGGATGCTCATTGAAGGAATCATCAGCCACCGCATGGGGCTTTTACAACAAGAGGATCTTGAAAAGATCAAAGAGGTTCTCACTCTTTATGAATTTCCTTTAAAAATCTCTCCCCATGTTAATTTAGAAAGGCTGGTTGCTCGTATGAACGTTGATAAAAAATCACAAAGTACGCATCCCCGCTTCGTGCTTTTAAAAACAATAGGAGAAGTGGTCTCTTTTGACGGAGCTTATTGTGGAGAAGTTCCCGAATGTTTATTAGAAGAGGTCCTTACAGAAGTCTTAAAATCATGACTAACTGGCGCATCCATCCTCATCCTGTCTCAGGCACCATCCACATCCCCTCTTCAAAATCCCACACCATGCGCGCTCTTGTTTTTGGGCTTATGGGTCATGGAAAGACCACGATTCATTACCCCCTTAACTCCCCTGATGTCACTGCAATGCTCCAAGCCATCCAAGGATTTGGAGCTAAAGTAATACAATTTCCTTCCTACATTGAGATCGTTGGCGTTGGAGGAAAATTAACTCCTGCAACATCTCTTATTGATTGTGGAAACTCAGGGCTTGTCTTACGCTTAATGGGAGCCATTTCGACTCTCTGCTCAGAGCGAATCATTCTAACCGGCGACCATTCCATCCAGACCAATAGACCGATCTCTCCTCTTTTAGATGCGCTGACTCAGCTCAAAGCCTATGCCATCTCCACACATGCCAATGGCCGTGCACCCATCGAAATTCAAGGGCCTCTGTTTCCTGGAACGATCTCCATGAATGGAGAAGATTCCCAACCAGTCTCTGCGCTCTTGATTGCGACCGCTTTTCTTCCGGGTCCAACCGAAATTTTTGTGCACAACCCGGGCGAAAAGCCCTGGATTGATCTCACCTTAAACTGGATGCACCGGTTAGGGATCAGAGTTGAGCATCACAACCATTCCCATTATGTTGTGCATGGAAATGCAACCTATAATGGGTTTGAATACCTCATCCCTGGAGACTTCAGTTCGGCTGCATTCCCCATTGCAGCAGCGCTGATTACTCAATCAGAACTTACCTTAGAAAATATCGACAGAACCGATTGCCAGGGAGATCAAAAGCTCATCGATGTGCTCATTTCGATGGGCGCGAAGATTGAAACTGATCCAAAGACACGCACACTAAGGGTCAAACGAGGAGGGAAGCTTAAAGGGGCTTGCCTCGACATTAATGACTTTATCGATGCGCTTCCCATTCTTGCTGTCATCGGGTGCTTTTGCGAAGGAAAGACTGAAATTGTCAATGCCGCGATCGCCCGCGAGAAAGAATCTGATCGGATCCATGCGATCTGCACAGAACTTAAAAAAATGGGAGCGCATATTGAAGAGAAGCCCGATGGGATGATTGTCCACCATTCTCCTCTATATGGAGCTGTACTTAATTCACATCAGGACCATCGAATTGCCCTCTCGCTTGCAGTTGCAGCACTCGGCGCTCAAGGAGAAACCCTCATAGAAGGTACAGACTGTACCGCAAAGACCTATCCAACCTTCGCCTCTGACTTTGGAGTCTTTGCATGAACCTGATTCTCCTTGGCTTTAAAAGCTGTGGCAAAACCACCTATGGAAAAACATTAAGCGAGCGGCTGGGCCGCCCCTTTTTCGATACAGACCAGATCATCGAGAAGAACGTAGGCATGAGCTGTCGTGAATTTTATCAGCGTTATGGAGATGCAGCCTTTCGCGCTTTGGAAACAGATGCTCTGCTAGCCTTGCAACAAGTGCACAACAGTATCATTGCTTTAGGAGGAGGACTTGTCCTCAATCCAAATCACATCGAGCAATTATATCAGTTAGGAACTCTGGTTTACATGATTCTCGATTACGAGACCCTAGCTGAGCGGATTTTATCGGAATCACTCCCTGCTTATCTGGACCCATTAGATCCAGAAGGTTCATTGAGAAGACACTATTGTCAATGCATCCAAATGTTCCAATCGATCCGAGCGCACCACCTTCCCCTTTCCGGTAAATCTGACGAGACTATTTTAAATGAATTAGAGAGGTTCACATGGGCAGTAACACCTTCGGCACCCTGTTTAAAATCACAACCTGGGGAGAATCCCACGGTAAAGCTTACGGCGCTGTGATTGACGGATGTCCTGCAGGTCTTCCCATTTCAGAAGAGGAGATCAATGCAGAACTTAGCCGGCGCGCTCCCGGTAGAAACCCTTATATCTCCCCTCGAAAAGAAGCAGACCATGCCCACATCTATTCGGGCGTGTTTGAAGGGAAAACAACAGGGACTCCAATTTCGCTGATCATTTTTAATACAGATGCCGATTCCTCTAAATATGAATCCATTAAAGGTTTGATGCGTCCTGGCCATGCAAACTTCACCTATTTAAATAAATATGGAATCTTCGATCACCAAGGAGGAGGAAGAGCCTCTGCGCGGGAAACAGTATGCCGAGTTGCCGCAGGAGCGATTGCTCGAAAACTACTTACTCATTTTGGCATCGAACTCCTAGCTTATATCAAAGAGATCGACGACATCCAAATTCCAGAGGTTAATCTTTCCGAGCCTCAATCCCTCCGCGAAGCCACTTACATAAGCCCCCTCTTCTGTCCAGATCCTCAAGCGACAACTCACATGATCGAAACGTTGAGAGCAGCTAAAGAAGAAGGCGATTCTATAGGTGGAGTGGTTGAAGCTGCAGCTCTTAATATGCCCATTGGTTTAGGGGACCCCATTTACGAAAAGCTACATGCCAACATCGGCAAAGCGATGCTCTCAATTCCCGCTGTAAAAGGGATCGAATTTGGCACAGGATTTGAAATTACCCGCCTAAAAGGCTCGCGAGCAAACGACAGATTTACAACGGATGAACAGGGCAATATAGTCACAGCTAGCAACCATGCGGGAGGAATACTTGGAGGGATTAGCACGGGCATGCCTCTTGTTTTCCGTGTCGCCTTTAAACCGACCTCAAGTATCGCACAACTGCAACAAACAGTTGATCTAAAAGGGAAAGAAGCAGCATTCCAACTCCCTGAAGGTTCCCGCCATGACCCTTGTGTGGCCATTCGAGCGGTTCCTGTTGTGGAGGCAATGCTCGCTCTTGTGCTTGCAGATGCGCTGCTCATGCAGCGCTCTGCCAGGCTGTAGATTTACTGTGAGCTACTCGCAGGTTCTGATGGAATTAAGCGAGCTTCCGCTTTTGCTCGGATTAAAGCAAAACGATCTACAGCTTCATTTTCATCGATATACTTCCGATCAACAAGAAACCAGTTACAAGAAAGAAATTTTCCTTGCAAGCCAAGGATTGTACCTGAAAACGTATTGATCGTCATTGGAGGAGTAAAGGCATAGCCGAAAGATCCATCTGCATGGTATACCATTGGAATTTCACTAAAATCTTTGCGTTCAATCATATTCAAATAATAGCCATCAACAAATAATTGCTTTCTAAGTTCGTTGACAAGCGCAGGATTAAATTCAGCAGGAATTCTTGAAACATCTTCAGGACCAAATCTCTTATCTAGTTGTTCTTCAAAGTACTCAAAGAGTACAGAGCGTTGAAGCTCAAGACTTGGTACAGCAAGTCCTTGTTCTTTAAGTAAGCCTTCCATCCCAGTTGTCCCATTAAAAATATCAGAGAGCATTTTAGCAGGTTCATAAAGTGCGCTGAGCCCCTCAAATTTTTCTCCTAGTACAGTTGTGTATCCCTGAGCCGCACAGTGAACAAGCGCAGCAAATGCGATATCTCGCGTAATGACAGGCCCTGATAAATTCTCCCAGCTCACATTACCTAACAGCTTTTCTGGAGTATCAAGTTCAATGCATCGCTCAATAATTGGGGTAACAAATGCTTCAAAAAAATGTTTCATTGCATGCCTTTGATCTTGCGAAAGACCATGAGAGAGAGTTTTTCGAAAAGCAATTTGTTCCTCGATCTGTTTAATAATGGGATGGCAAGAGAGTGCTTGTGTGTCTGCCTTAGAGATAAATCCTTCTTGATTTAGAATTTCTACAACCCTCGTAAAAGCTTCAATTGCACGGATTTCTAGATGTGTAACAATAAATTTTTCATCCTCGGTTAATTCCACAGGTGCAGAAGAAGAAGAAGATGATGAAGCAGCTGATTGAGAAACTAAAGTCTCTTCTTCAGAACTCTCCTCATCACTAACATGCTCTCCAAGCGCAACTGCTATTGCTTTAGAAAAAGCGTGTGCAAACCGCTGCGCAAACGCCTCGCTATGCGCGTCCAGCTGCGCTTGTCGAGCGATCCTGTCTTGTTCAGGATTTCTCCTCTTGCGAACAACCACTTGCATTTGTAAACGCTCAGAAATCAGATCAGAAACTCGCTCTGCATCGGCACAAGAAACAAAAGAAGCCCTCTCCGCTAGCGCTTTTTGCCTCAAATCCGCTTCTTCAAAGAGATTGGCACCTTCAGGAATTTCAGATGAAGAGGAAACTTTTGCAGGTGGAACTCGCCCTTCTAAAGAGGAAAAAATCGAATGAGCAAGAAAGTCCATTCGATTCTTCACGGACTCAGGAACAGGAGTCGTTCCAAAACAAATCGATTGATGAGAGGTGCCATATTGGGTTCCTAAAGAATACTCAATCGTTTTAATTTTTGAAGCTTCACTTAAAATAATTACATTACTCATAAAAAAACCTCCTCATTGTCAAGTTAAATTAAAAGCAACATTATATAAAAACAAATAATTAACATCAATAAAATAACATAAATAACTTAAAGCCAACAAGTTAAAGAGCATTGCTTGCGCTTTTGTAAATTATATTTAAATTAATTAATGCTAGTGACACAACTATCGTTAAACTTAATTAACTTAATAGGTTTAAAATGGCAGCAACAAGCATTCGTCCAAAAACAACAGTTTCTCAAGATGATTTAATTAGAATCGGTCAAATCATTGATAATCATGCTGATACAATTAAATTTAAAGAAAAACCCCCTGTTGTCATCCGTTACTTTGCAGGTCAACACCGAACCGTCTTTGAACTGAGTGAATTTCCTGGGTTGATTATCAAGTTAGATCGTTCAGAACAAGAAGGTGCCCAACAAATGCTTGCAAGCATTGAAAAATGTGCTGGTATTGTCGAAAGTAGAGGATTATGGCGATGCGTTGTTCCTTCGGTGAATTTAATATCAACATCTCAAGGTCTTGCTTGGGTAGAGGAAAAGCTTGATGGAGTCTACAATGCTGACGATGCGACAGAATTCAGTGAAATGGAATTCGAAAAAAAAGATGGGATCATTGCCACTTGGATTTTAACTCCTAACAACGGTCCTCTTTTTCTAGTAGTCTGTATAAAAAGTTCTTGGTGCTAGTTTTCGCGTGAAAGCGCCCGGGGGTGAAC
>CAYWSY010000007.1:0-36870 GCA_964461105.1 uncultured bacterium | reverse complement strand
ACAACCCCCCATACAAGCAATTCAAATCCGGGGCTTTGAATCAGTCCTTTAGGGTACCTCTGAACCGGAAGGGGTATATACTGCGTCCACTTGAAAGTTAGACAAAGAGTCTTAAATTTATGAGCCCCTCTCGATTCGTGTGCCGTACTCTCTTTATGTTTGTGATGTTATCAGTAGCGCTAACCCCTTCTTTTTCTAACGCTACATCTCCTCTTGTCGAGGTCCATTTTTCTCCCGAAGGAAAGGTGGCTGATCATCTCATTGAGTTGATTGATCAGGAGGCTTCAAGCATCAAAGCTGCTGTGTATTGTTTGATGCATTCAGAGATTGCCAAAGCGCTTAGTCGGGCTAGAGAAAGGGGTGTTAGGGTTGAGTTGATCGTCGATCCTTATTCGGTAAAGAGCAGGTCCCCTGTTGGCAGGATGAATGCAAAAGGGATCATGATTCATGTCTGGGATCCAGAGGAGGCGGTCAGAGCTCATCGCTCTTTGATGCACGATAAATTTTGTGTCTTTGGCGATCATACGGTGTGGACGGGTTCGTTCAACTTCACAAAACAGGCCTCTATCTCCAATCGAGAGAACGTGGTTGTACTGCGCGATCTTGCGATCGCTAAACTCTATCTTCAAGAGTTTCAAAAGATTAAGCAAGCTGGGTGCCGCCCTTATCTTCAGTTTCTGGCGCTTAAGGCTGAACGTAAAGAAGCGGCTTTAAAATAAAATTTTATCTTTTGGTGAGGCCATTTTTGCCTTCTCATTTTTTCTTATTCTGTGTATGTTATAGGGAAAAAAAAGGATGTTATCAAATGAAGCTATTCAATGCTCTGATGTGCTTTGCGGCACTTAGCTGCCTTTCTAGTTGTTATCAGATCCATTCTGATGATGATCTGCGCACGATCCCTGTGACGAATAATCCGAATATTGTTCCTCAGAATAGCTCACGGATGCCGGTGGCAACACATTGATTTATATAGAAGTGTAGGATACGGTTCAAATCAAACGGGCATAGAGCATGAAAAAAGAAACTTCAGACAAATACCAGTTCTTTCAAGCGGATACATCTTCCGTCCTTCGGCAATTAGGAAAGGAAAAGCTCATCTCCCTGCTCAAGCAGATGCTGCTGATCCGGAATTTTGAAATTCGAGCTGAAAGCGCCTATTTACAAGGCAAGATTGGAGGCTTCTTCCACTCGTATATGGGTCAAGAGGCAGTCCAAACCGCTGCCGTAGCTGCGATGGGAATCGAACAGTGGTGGGCCACTTCTTACCGATGCCACGCCCTTGCGTTGCTTCTCGGATGCACTCCAAATGAACTCATGGCTGAGCTTTTTGGGAGATCTACAGGCAATGCAAAGGGGAGGGGAGGGTCGATGCACTTTTTTACCGACCGGCTTCTTGGGGGCTTTGGAATTGTCGGTGGTCAGGTGCCGATTGCAACGGGAGCTGCCTTTACGATTAAGTACCAAGGCCAAGTGAAAGGAGTTCACGCAGGGACTCACTCCGATGTCGCTGTCTGCTTTTTAGGCGATGGGGCGGTGGCTCAAGGAGCGTTTCATGAGTCACTCAATATTGCCTCATTGTGGGACCTTCCCTGTATTTACGTGGTTGAGAATAATCATTGGGGAATGGGCACAAACGTCCATCGAGCAATTAGTGTAGAACCGATTGCAGAAAAGAAGGCTCCGAGTTTTGAGATGAAAGGATACACCTTTGATGGGATGGATTTTTTCAATTGCTTTGCTGGATTTGAGCATGTGTTTAACGAAGTCAAACAGACCTCTCGTCCAGTGTTGATCGAAGTAGTCACAGAGCGTTTCCGCGGTCATTCGATTTCAGACCCTGGAGTATATCGCTCGAAAGATCAACTCCAAGGATGCATGGAGCGAGATCCTCTGATTATCATGTTTAAAACCCTTTCTCATGCGGGAATGATCGATGAAGATCAGTATCAGGCAATGGATAAAGAAATTAAAGAGTTTGTGGTAGCGAGTTTGAAATATGCTGATGAAAGCCCTTGGCCCGATCCAATTACCCTTGAAGAAGACGTGTTTGCCCCATAAGAATATCATAGGAGACTAATGATGCCGATGCAAGAGATTGATATTCGTGAAGCGATTCGCCAGGCCTTGAATGAGGAGATGGAGCTTGATTCCCGCGTTTTCTTGATGGGGGAAGAGGTTGCAGAATATAATGGTGCCTATAAAGTGTCTAAAGGGATGCTTGATAAATGGGGGCCTACGCGCGTTGTTGATACTCCGATTGCAGAACTCGGGTTTGCGGGGTTGTGCGTTGGTGCTGCTATGACTGGATTGCGGCCTGTTGTCGAATTCATGAGCTTTAATTTTTCATTTGTGGCAATCGACCAGATTGTTTCCAATGCGATTAAAATGCATTACATGTCGGGCAATCGCTTTTCAGTGCCAATCGTCTTTCGCGGACCTAATGGAGCTGCAGCTCAAGTCTCCTCTCAACATTCCCATTGCGTCGAGGCTTTGTATGGAAATCTCCCCGGTTTGATTGTACTCGCTCCGAGCAATGCTTATGATGCAAAAGGATTGCTGAAATCGGCTATCCGCAACAATAATCCTGTTCTCTTTTTAGAATGTGAGCTTTCCTATAATGATAAGATGGAGATTCCAACCGAGGAGTACTTAGTTCCGATTGGAAAGGCAAAGATTGTTCGAGAAGGAAAACACGTCACGTTGATCTCCCATAGCCGGATGGTTAACCTCTGTAAATTGGCTGCCGATGAAATGGCCAAACGGGGAATCCAAGTCGAAGTGATTGATCTGCGTACCGTCAAGCCGCTTGATCTTCCCACCATTATCAGCTCAGTGAGCAAAACGCATCGATGTGTGCTTGTAGAAGAAGGCCATATTTATGCAGGGATTTGTGCTGAAGTGGGCTTTCAAGTCATGGAGCATTGCTTTGACTTCCTTGATGCGCCTATTGCCCGTGTTGCCCAGAGGGAAACTCCAATGCCTTATTCCAAGGCGCTGGAGAAGGAAACCATGCCGACGCACGAGCGGATTTTAAGTGCACTTGAACACGTTCTTTCTTAACGGAGCTATGAAGATTTATGCCTTTTACCCTGACAATGCCAAAACTCTCTCCAACGATGGAAGAGGGAACCATTACTAAATGGCGCAAGAAAGAAGGCGACTTTATTAAAGCCGGTGAAGTGCTCATTGAAGTTGCAACTGATAAGGCGACAGTTGAGCATAGCGTTTTAGATGATGGCTTTTTGCGTAAAATCTTGATCAAG
The DNA here is from genome assembly GCA_964461105.1 of uncultured bacterium. Taxonomy (GTDB): domain Bacteria; phylum Chlamydiota; class Chlamydiia; order Chlamydiales; family Rhabdochlamydiaceae; genus JAGVMG01. Next base: position 33,607 of record CAYWSY010000007.1, on the reverse strand, counting down.
GAAGGGGAGTCTGCGATCGTGAATCAAGCGATTGCAATTTTCACTGAAAAAAAGGAAGAGAGCATCGAGGGGTACAAACCGGAAGGGGCAACGCCTGCTGCACAAGCTCCTGTTGAGGTGGTAGCGGCTCCTAGTAGTGCTCTCGTAGCTCCAACCACTAAAGCTCCTAGCGGCAGCTCCCTTCAGCAGCCTAGCTTTGTTCCTGAGCCTCCCTTAGAACACTATACTTTTCCTATTCCTACAGACGAGATTGGGGATCGCTTATTCGTCTCACCAGTGGCCCGCAGGTTGGCGTCTGAGCGTGGGATCGATCTTACCACAATTAAAGGAACCGGCCCTCATGGGCGGATTTTAGAGCGGGACCTTCCGATGGGACAACCTTCAGCTGTCGTCACTTTTGGACGCAGGGAAGTGCCTCATGAAAAACCAGGTGCGTATGAAGAGGTCCCTCTATCGCCTATTCGAAAAGTGATCGGTCAGCGGCTGCAAGAAGCCAAAACCTTCATTCCCCATTTTTATGAAACACAAGAGATCCTCGCAGATCGTCTCGTCCAGGTGCGTGCGGAGTTGGCCTCGATCGGCCTTAAGGTGACGTACAATGATCTTGTCTTGCGCGCGTGTGCCTTGAGCCTGCGTGAGCATCCCAAGGTCAACTGTGGCTTTCATTCTGTCAATCAATCGATCATTCAATTTAAAACCATTGACATCTCTGTTGCAGTGAGCTTAGAAGCGGGGTTGATTACCCCGATCATTCGCCATGCAGATTTTAAAAATGTCGGTCAGATTTCCGCAGAAATGAAAAGTCTGGCAGAGCGCGCCAAGGCAGGGAAACTCTCTCGCGAAGAATATACCGGAGGATCCTTTACGGTCTCTAATATTGGGATGTTTGGGATCACTGAGTTCAAAGCGATCATCAATCCTCCTCAGGCAGCGATCTTAGCGGTCGGAGGGATCATCGATCAGCCTGTAGTGAAAGGGGGGCATGTTGTTCCTGGTAAGGTCATGAAAGTGACCCTTTCAGCAGACCACCGCGTCCTTGATGGAACGGATGTCGCCAAGTTCTTAAAGACCTTGCAGAAGTTCCTTGAGAACCCCTCACTGCTTCTCATTTAGAGCCAGCGGACTTTACGGAAGATCAGTAGGCCTAGGATCGAGCAGATAAAGATCGATGAGAGGATGAGGATAAACGCGTGTGTGCTCTGAGCAAAGGGCAGATCGACGTTCATCCCATAGATGCTTGCGATCATCGTCGGAATATTCAAAATAATGGTTAAGCCCGTTAAGAGCTTGATTGTCTTATGTAAGTTGTTTGTAAAAATGATCTGATATGAGTCTCTCAATGAGCGAATGCTTTTAAGTGCAATGGCGCAGAGGCTTTCCGATTGCTTGACGGCTAGAAGTAAGTCTTCCAAGAGTTCTTGCTCTTTTTCATGTAAATTGGTGTACCTTCCTGATCTAATCTCTTCAAAGACAGTATGAGTGGGTTCAAGGGTATACTGATATTGATTGAGGATCTCTTCATGACGCGTGAGGATTGTAATCTCATCGCTGTCCACATTAATCATCTCTGTTTCTTGAGTCATCACGTTATGGCGGACACGTCTGATGTGAGACATGAAATCTTGTGTTGTCCTCAGCATGAGATGGAGCAAGAGTTTGGTGCGCTGGAGTGTGGAGAGTTTACTTTTTTTAGTTAAGAAATTGCGGATGAGGGTGTTTTTTTGCGTGGAGATGCTGATAAAGTAATTCGGGGTCAAGATGAAGGTTAGCGTTGCAGTATAGAGCCCAAAGGGAACGTCGAGTTCGATCGGGTGGCGGGTAAACACTAAGATATTAGAGCGGACTTTCTCAATTCGAGGGATCTCATATTTGTCTAAGCTGTCTTGAACCTCTGTATATTCGAGACCTGTGAGCATGCAGATGTGGTCAAGATCAGTTGTGGAAGCCTCATCAATATGGATCCAGCACCCCTCTTTGGAAGAAGCGAGACTAATGAAGTTCTCATCCTTGGCTGTCTTAAAATAATACTCGATCATTCTGCCACACCTTTATTCACCTATGGCAGATATAGAAATTATTCGCAACCGTGAAGCAGTATTCTAATATTTGTTCCGCAAGTCCATTTTGAAACGGGTGTGCGGGTGCCGATGAGTGGAATTCCGCATTTCACAGCACAAGTCGCCTTGATCAGTGTAATTGTCGCAGCTGGACTGAAGATGGCTTGTACACTGAGTTGATACCCTTGCCATTGCGCACGTAAAATCTCTTGATGGAGTGCAGAGGCTTTTGAGTTGCATGTGAGAGAATAGAACGCAATCTTCACGACCTCTTTGACGAGTTGGAAAAATCCATCTGCGCTTGAAGCTAACGCCCATGCGCGCGCTCTGCAAGGGACGTCTTTCATTGTACTGTAGTGGGCAAACCAGCGCTCGAAGGGCACTTCCTTGCGCATATGACAGGGAGGTTGAGGAATGCGGAGGGTGCGTTCACCTGTTAGAGGTGCCGGTTGAGGGGATGAGGCGAAAAAAGAAGTTACCGTGTTGGTAGCTGATTGAAAAGTAGAGGTAACAGAATTGCTGACTCGGTCAAAGAGACTTCTATTTTTTCTAAATGCCTCAGGTGGACGGTGGCTTCCGCTATTGAGATCAGTTGGCCAATGAACATGTAATGACATAAATTATCTTCCGCTTTGAAAATAAAACTATTTAATGCTGTTCTCAAGTGCTTGAAGCCGTTTTTCTAAAGATTCAATTTGCTTGACATACTCAGCAATTTTTCGCAAGTGAACCTGTTGTCGATTATACTCTCCGAGGCCCATGCAGGGGCTACCCGAATACTTTCCTGCTTGAGTGAGGGTCTTGCTGACTCCTCCGCGGGTTGCGATCATTGTGCCATCTGGGATTTCGATATGACCCACAATTCCAGCTTGCCCACCGATGATGACGTTGCGGCCGGTTTTGGAAGAGCCTGCAATTCCTGTTTGGGAGACGATGATATTATCAGGGCCAATCTCGACGTTATGCCCGATTTGAACGAGGTTGTCGATTTTGGTCCCTTGAGAGATGCGCGTGACTTTGAAGCGGGCTCTGTCGATGGTGGTGTTTGCTCCGATTTCGACGTCATCTTCGAGAACACAGATTCCAATTTGATCGATCTTGGTGTGTTTTCCGGCAGCGCTAGTCAGATAGCCAAATCCGCACGAGCCGATAACGGCGCCTGGCTGTAAAATCACTCTATTTCCAAGGATGCACCGTTCGCGGACGGTGACATGGGGATGAATGAGGCAGTTAGATCCGATGGAAACGCCAGGCCCGATTGAAACGTGGGCTGAGAGGGTGGTGTTGTCTCCAATGCAGCATCCTTGATCGATGACGGTATAAGGTCCAATTCGGACATTGTTGCCAATTGTGGCGGTTGGATGGATCACCGCTGTTGGGTGGATCCCTTCAAAACCAGAGTGGTTATATTGAGCTGTTAAGAGATGGGTTGCGATGATTTGAAAGGTTCGAGAGGGATCTGATGAGACCAAATAGTTCTTTCCCTCGTCAAGAGGGATAGAGGAATCGATACAGATCACTCCCGCCTTAGATGCATGCATGGCTTGCCGATACTTGAGATTGGCTAAGAATGAAGCGTCTTGAGATGTCGCCGTTTCGAGCGCGTCAATTCCTGTGATGATCTGGTTAGGATCACCGACAAGCTTGGCGCCTGTGAGTGTGCTTAAATTCAAGAGCGTGTATTCCTTCAATCCCATGTTCCTATCCTTTTAGTTGGCTGCTGCGGTCTGTTTTTTACTATCTTGTTCATAATTCTTATCCATCTCAGTCACAACTTGTGCGGTGACATCGAGTGTGGGTGAGAAGTAGAAGCAAGCATCTTTATTCACAACAACGGAGAGTTTTTTCTCTTTTGCTACTTTTTCAGAAGCGGTATTGATTCCAGTGCTGACAGTTTGCATGATGCGCATATTGGCTTGATTCAGGACTTGGTAGTATTGGTTCTGGTAGCGGTTCATCTCTTCGCTAAGCGTGCGGTACTTTGTTTTTAACTCTTCTTCCGCTTGAGGAGAAAGCCCATCGAGGTATTCAGGATCGCTGAATTTTGAAGCAATGTCATTGAGTTGCTTTTCAGTATCTTCAAGCAGAGAGGTCATTTGATTCTTTAGGGAATCAAAGGAAGACTGTTCTTGTTTCCCTAGCTTGGAATCGCTGAGGCAGTTGGTGAAACTGACCACACCGATGGATGGTGCATCTACTGCAAACGCAGCTGTCGAAGCAATGAGTGCGCAAAATGTTGCTGTCAGAAAATGTTTGTTCATAAAAAAGGTCCTCCTTGTAATTAAAATTGTCCGCCCATTGAGAAAAAGAACTTGCGTACTTGGCTGTGGCCGTCAGGGTTCACAGGAAAGCCCATCCCGATAATAATTGGTACGCGGTTAATCAATTCGATGCGCGCACCAATTCCATAGCTGAGTTTAAAGTCATTTAGAGACAGGCGATTTAAGCTGATGCTTCCCGCATCTGCGAAGATGAACCCGTCGAGAAAGGGCATGATCTCATGGAGATATTCGACAGAGAGCAGCCCAGAGGAGATCCCCCCTTGTGGGTCGCCGTTGCTGTAAGTGGGGCCAAGTCCAAATGCGCGGTATCCCCGTACAGAGTTTTCTCCCCCAAGGAAGAAGCGCTCACTTAAAGGAATGTCATCGGGGCTTCCGGTTTTTAAGAAGGGTTCGATGAAGCGGAATTCAAAGCGGTACTTCATGATGCCCCGTTTCCAGAGCTGGGTGTAATAAGCATTGACGTAGGACAATTTAGCGAAGGTAAAATCTCCGCCGACACCAGCATATTCTGCTTCCAGCGATGAGCGGAATCCATTGTGGGGTTTCATGGCGCTATCGGTGTTGTCAAACGAAATGGAGGAGCTAATTGCAGAGATCAATCCACTATTATCAGCCTGTTCTCGCTCTTTTTTGGGAGTGTCATGAGCGACGTGAATCATCGCATTGCGGATTCGGTATTTGGTCCCAAAAGTCCAATAGTAGTTCAGTGGATAAGAAGCATAAAAAGTCGATCCAATTGTTTTGATATCATAATCCTTAGAGATCAAGGAGCTGTTACTTTGTGTGACATCAAAACCAACCCTCCACAGCGTATCGCGGAAGTAGGGAGTTAACCAAGAGACAGTATATGAGGTTTGTTTTGCACCGATACTGGCCCTTGCGTGTGCATATTCACCGCCTCCGCGTAGAGCAGAGAGCCCTTCTGAGAAGATCTTTCCAAAGCCTTTGTAGTTAAAATTACTCTCTGAAAGGTCGAGTCCACCGAACACATCATCTGCAGTGCTAAATCCGAAGAAGAGGCTGATATTACCTGTTGTGGTTTCATCGACCTCAATGTAGACATCGCGGTAGTTCTCTCCGAGCGCTTGATCATCTTGAGTTCGGACAGCATACACATTGACCGCTTTAAAATAGCCGATGTTTTCAAGTCGCATTTGGGTCGCTTTGAGCTTTGCAGTATCAAAGGTCTCACCTGGGACTAGGAGAGATTCGCGCAAGATCACATTATTTTTGGTCTGTACATTTCCAAAGATGCGGACGAGACCGATTTTGTATTCTTGCCCCTCATTGATCAAGAACTTAACATTGTATAGTGGTTCATTAGCGACCAGTTGGGTTTCATACTGTACGTTGCAGTCAATGTATCCTTTGCGTCCGTAGAAGTCTTTGATGTTTTGTGCTGATTGGCGCAGGTTTTCCGGAGAATAGATTTCCTGGGGTCTAACGAGAAAAAGGTTATCGATTTCTTGATCGGTAAAGAGGGTGTTTCCGGTGAAGGTGACGTGGTTAAAGTGGTAAACTTGCCCCCGATCTGCATGAACTTCTAAGAGAATTTTGCCTTTTGATTTGGCTTCAAGCACTTTAATCTCTACGCGCGCATCGGCGTATCCTTTGTTCTGAAGGAAATTAATAATCGTAAGCTTATCTTGTTCCAGCGCCTCTTCGCTATAGGTTCCTTTTCCGGTGAGCCAGCTAGTAAAGAGATTGTATTTGGTTGTGTGGATCATTCCGAGAAGTGCACTCTCTTCATCTTTTGAAAACCCTTTAAAGACGATATTGTCAATGGTTCCCGATCTTCCTTCAGTGACTTCGATTTGGATATCGACTTCATTTGTTTTAGAGTCAGCCAGGACTGTGTAGTGCAGTTGAGATTCGAAATATCCTTTTTTGACGTAATGTTCTTTGACTTTGTTAAATGCTTTATTGAAAGCTTGTCGATTAAAAACAGCGTTTGGCTTGATACCGAGCTCTTTTTGCAGTGTTTTGGTTTTGAGGTGCTTGTTTCCGCTCCAAGTAATGGTGCGGATGTTTGGTCTCGGCCAAATTTTGATGTGGACGTAAACGTCTCCATGGAGCACTTCAATTCGGGGCTCAACCCGGTCGTATTCCTCTGAGAGGGCTTTGAGGTCACTGTCAAACGTGAGCTGTGAGAAAGGGTCGCCCGTTTTGGTCTTCAAGCGTCCGAGCACTGTTTTAGAGTCGAATGATGCATTTGCAGGAAGGTTTTCGACAGTGATTTCGATATTTCCAATAGGTCGATCTTCAAAGGCTTCAACAGAAGAGTAAGCAGCAAACATTGGGTGGATAGGAGCGCATGTAAACGCGATCAGAGAGAGGTACTTGAGAATTTGTTTGTTCATAGCTGGTGTCTGTTAGACCTCGTTTAAAGGAAGAGATCTGATTATAGGCAACCGCTTGGAATATATGCTAGAAAATTTGACGAGCCGTAAAGGCGCGCGCCAGCGTGCCTCCATCGACAAAATCTAAGGAGCTTCCCATAGGAATTCCAAATGCAAGACGTGAGACGTTGAGACCCCATGCCTGGATCTGGTCCTTGAGAAAAAGTGAGGTTGTATCCCCTTCGAGGGTTGAGTCTAAAGCTATAATAATTTCTTTAATCTCGCTATCGACAACTCTTTTTTTTAATTGAGCAAGATTGAGATGTTCGGGTGTTTTTCCTTCGATAGGCGATAAGAGGCCTCCTAAGACATGATAGAGGCCGCGGAAGGTCCCTGTTTCTTCCAATGCAAACGCATCCTTTGGGGTCGCGATGATGCACAGCTGAGAGTGGTTTCTAAGGGGGTCAGAGCAAAATGAGCAGGAGTCAGCTTCAGCTAAGCAATGGCAGGTGGGGCAGTGCGTAAGTTTTTCTTTTAATTGGCCTAAGTGGTTAGAAAATTCTTTAATTTGAAGCTCTGGCCACTCTAAGATGTTGAAAGCGAATCGCTCTGCTGTTTTACTGCCCACTCCGGGAAGCTTCTTGAAATAGGCAATGAGTGTACTCAGTTCGGTAGGGTATTTGGCCATGGGGTTCTCACAGAGTTGGTTATGTGGAGGTTATCACAATGATGGGTTAAAAAAAAGGTGGTTGTGTGTTGGTTAAAAATTTTAATTGCCTGTGAGAGAAATAATCCTTTCATTTTTTTGGTTTGGTCGGATAAAATTGAGGGAACAAACATTTAAATTTTTCATTTTGAGTAGTCTATGAAAGCCCGTATTATTGGAACTGGTAGTTATTTGCCTGAAAAGGTGTTGACTAATCAGGACCTGGAAAAGATGGTTGATACTTCAGACGAGTGGATTTTTACCCGAACTGGGATGAAAGAGCGGCGATTGGCTCGTTCTGATGAATATACGTCTGATATGGGGTTTCATGCAGCAGAGAAGGCTATTTCTGAAGCGGGGATCTCTCCGGAGCAAATCGATCTCATTTTGGTTGCAACGATCACTCCTGACTACACATTTCCAAGTACAGCTTGCTTGCTCCAATCTCGCCTAAAGGCGGTCAATGCAGCTGCTGTAGATGTTCAAGCGGCGTGTACAGGATATATTTACTGTCTCTCTCAAGCTAAGGCATTTATTGAATCAGGGCTCTATCAAAATATATTGATTGTGGCTGCGGAAAAACTCTCATCGATTGTCAATTATGCTGATCGCAATACATGCGTTCTTTTTGGAGATGGTGCTTCTGCTTGTGTCGTTAGCGCTCATGGATCTGGGTTGCTGATACGCGATGTCCGCCTTGGTGCTGATGGAGAGCTTGCAGAGCTTTTAATCCTTCCGGCAGGAGGCTCGCGAAGCCCGGCTTCCGTTGAAACAGTCACAGCGCAACAGCATTTCTTAAAGATGGAAGGGAAGGAAGTATTTAAGCATGCGGTCCGTCGTATGGAATCTGCTTCGAAGCAATGTTTGGATAAGGCGGGAGTTGCAGAGAGCGAAATTAGTTGGTTGATTCCCCATCAGGCGAACATGAGAATTATCGACGCGATAGCAAAACGATTCGAAGTTCCTGAAGGACGTGTGTATCTAACGTTGCATAAGTATGGAAATACTTCGGCTTCATCTGTTGGAATCGCCTTGGATGAACTTTTAAAAGAGCATCGTGTGCATCCTGGGGAAAACCTCCTTCTTACAGCATTTGGCGCAGGACTGACTTGGGGAGCGTCTGTATTAACTGCAACTGAAGAAGGGTAGCTATGAAAAGGAAATGGGCGTTTATTTTTCCAGGTCAGGGAGCACAGTATGTGGGCATGGCAAAAGATTTTTACGATGAATTTCCCATTGCACGTCAAACGTTTGAAGAAGCTGATGCTTTTCTAAAGACTTCATTTTCTACACTTATTTTTGAAGGTCCTGCTTCAGAGTTAATGTTAACTAAAAACAGTCAGGTTGCCATTTACATAGCGAGCGTTGCAATTTTCCGTGTGATGCAACAGCTCTATCCAGAAATCCAACCGACGGTGTGTGCTGGATTGAGTTTAGGTGAATACACTGCACTCACAGCTTCTGGAAAGATTGCGTTTACCGATTGTTTGCAGCTTGTCCGCTCGAGAGCATTGCTGATGCACGAGGCATGCGAGAGGCGTAAAGGGGGGATGCACGTGATCCTTGGACTCGATGCGGATGTTGTTGAAGATGTGATTTCCCGGATGGGTCCTGAAGCGGATGTCTGGGTGGCAAATTTAAACTGCCCAGGACAAGTTGTGATTGCTGGGACTCAAGAAGGGATGAGCGCTGCTATTGAACAATTGAAATCTAAAGGCGCAAAACGGGCTCTTGCCTTAGATGTTTCTGGTGCGTTTCACAGTGGACTAATGGTTCCTGCGCAAGATAAATTAGCACCTGAAATTAGCAAGGTGGCTTTGAATGAAAGCTCAATTGAACTTGTGATGAATGTTCCCGGAGGCTATGTTTCCGATCTAAGTAATGTGCGTCAGTATCTACTAGACCAAGTCGCAAGCCCTGTTCGTTGGGAGAAAGGGATTCGCGCGATGATGGAGCAAGGAATCGAGGGATATATTGAAATGGGTCCTGGAAAAACGCTTGCTGGAATGAATAAACGAATTGGAGTTGCCCCGCCGACACTCAGTATTGAAAAAAGAAGTGATTTGGACGATCTCCTCAAATTAATGGAAACACAATGCATTTGTTAAAAGATCGGCATGCCCTCATTACTGGAGGGACAGCTGGAATTGGAAAAGAGATTGCTTTAGAGTATGCACGTCAAGGTGCCAGCGTGGCGATTTGTGGGACAAACCAAGAGCGTGCTGCAGAAGTCTTAAAAGAGTTAGAGGGAGCTCGCCTTTTCCCTGAGCAGAAATTCGAATCGATGATTCTTGATGTTTCTGATAAACAATCTGTTGATAAAGCAATCCAAAGTCTTTTAGGCGCCTGGGGAAAAATCGATATTCTTGTCAATAATGCGGGAATTACGCGCGATGGTCTTTTAATGAAGATGGGAGAGGCAGATTGGGATGCTGTCATGGATATCAATTTAAAATCTGTGTTTAACACCTGCCAAGCTCTTGTACGCCCAATGCTCAAAGCAAAAAAGGGTAAAATTATTAACATTACCTCCGTTGTTGGCTTGACAGGAAATGCCGGTCAAGCTAATTATGCTGCATCTAAGTCGGGAATGATTGGGTTTACTCAATCTATTGCGCTTGAGCTGGCGACGCGGGGGATTTGTGCAAATTGTATTGCCCCTGGGTTTATCCAGACGCGGATGACGGATGTGCTTACCGATGCCCAGAAAGAGGGGATTCTTAAGACGATCCCAATGGGAAGAATGGGTTCACCTGCCGATATCGCACATGCTGCGGTCTTTTTGGCAAGCCATCTCTCAGATTATGTCACGGGACAAGTCTTGACTGTAGATGGCGGAATGGTCATGTAAATTTTTATTTTTTACGTAATTAACTGAAGGAATGCGTATGTCAATTGAAAAAGAAGTCATCGATATCGTAGTTGAACAACTCGGCGTTGATGCGAATGATGTCTCTTTAGGAAGTGCGTTTGTTGAGGACTTGAACGCAGATTCTTTGGATCTTACAGAGTTAATCATGACGTTTGAAGAGCGTTTTGGTTTTGAGATTTCTGAAGAAGAAGCTGAGAAGCTTAAAACTGTTGGCGATGTTGTGAATTACATCAACAACAAAAAGCCAGCTTAATTTTTGGATCGGGTGCGCGCAAACGTTCCTGATCCGTTCTATAAAAAATAACAGGATATTAAGATGGACAGGATGGATAAAAAATCTTATCCTGTCTATCTTTATATCCTGTTGTTTTTTATGATTTCACATCAACCCAGATGTCTCGAGTTTCTTGCTGAGGAAGGATATTCTCTAGAAAGTGGTATTTGCTGAAATCTTCTTGACTGGCTTTAAACAGGGATTCTGCAAGCGGATCCATGTTCATGAGCTCAAGAGCATTCGTTGTTGAAGGGAAGAAGCCATAGGTATGGTAATGGGAAGCTACTGATTCTGGCCTGTAGAGGTAATTGATGAAGCGGTAAACGAGATCTTCTTTTGTTGAAGGCTTAGGGATGCAGAGATTTTCTATTGTAATAAAGCTTCCTTCTTTCGGAACGACAAACCCAACAAAATCAAAGAGGCGCATCGTTCTCCAGATATAGGAGCTGCTTGCAACTGCAACAGCGCAGTTCTTTGTGGCAAGAAAATAGTCGCCGCGAAAGTTGGCATAAGCTTCGACCCATTTTTTTTGTTCGACCAGAAGATCGCGCACTTCACTTGCTTGAGATGGATCTAAGGAGGTTGTGGGTCCGTAAAGATAAAATCCAGCAAAGCCGACAGCTTCGATGGGATCATTGATCATGGTGATTTTATAGTCGATGGTGTTGGGATCAAAAATCATTTTCCATGAGGGATCTAGAGGCTTATTCTTAAAGTAGTCTTTATCAATTCCAAAGCCGAAGAGTTCCCATTCAAAAGGGATCGAATAGCGGTTATCAGGATCAAAAAAATGGCCAACTAAGTTTGGATTTAAGAACTTCCAGAAATCAAGTTTTTCTTTATCGACCTCTTTTAAGAGCTTTTCTTGGATAAGGACATTAACCGCATAATCAGACGGAATAATCAGATCATAGCCCTCTCCTCCAGTGGCTTTGAGTTTGACAATGAGTTCTTCGTTTGAAGAGTAATAGTTGAGGTGGACGTTGATTCCAGTCTCTTGCTCAAACTCTGTAATCACTGCAGGATCCAGGATGTCTCCCCAGGCAAAGATATTAATGGTATTGGGCTCGTGTGAAACTACTTCCCATTTGGGGAAATAGAGAGCGCTGCAGATGAGAGTGACCCAAAAAAGGACGATTCCAGAACGGATAAAAAGTTTTTTCATCGTTAAAAAATCCGAGTACGCGTTTTAAGGGAAAAAACAATCAGCACAAGGGCGCTACTTAAGACAAGCAAAACAGCTGAGAGTGCATTGACAATTGGAGAGATCCCTGATCTGAGCATCGAGAGGATGTAGAGGGAGAGGGTCTGCGAATTGCTCCCTGCGCAGAAATAAGAGAGGATGAAATCGTCAAAGGAAATAATAAATACTAGAACTCCTGTCGCAATCAGTGAGGGGCGCAGGAGAGGAAGGGTGACTTTAAAAAAAGTCTGGATAGGAGAGGCTCCTAAGACCAAAGAGGCTTCGGTCATCCTTAAATCAAGCTCGAGGAAGCGTGCATACACAATGGGAATAACAAATCCAAGGCCTAGGACAGTATGAGCTAAAATCAGCGTCATCAGCCCTAGAGGAACGGCAAATAAGCTGAAAAATCCAAGGAGGCTGACTGCAAGAACCGTTTCCGGGATGACAAGGTTGCCATAAAAGAGGCTCAAGAACTTTCCAATGCGCCCGCCTTGTGCTGCGTAGAAGATTAAAAAGACTCCCATCGTCAAGCTGATAAGGGTTGAAAAAATAGCCACAATCAAGGAGTTCATGAAAGCATGCCAGAGTTGGGTTGCCTGCAAGAGCTCCTCATACCACTTCCATGTGAACTCCTTCCAGGGGGAAGGGAAGCCCTCTGTGTTAAAAGAAAAAACGAGAAGAACCACGAGGGGCACATAGAGAAAAAGATAGGTCGAGGCGATCATAATGAGGTTGGTAATTCTAGCCATTGCGTTTCCCCGGAAGAAGTCGATTGATGATGAAATAGAGAACGCCTGAGCTGACAAGCAAGCAGATGGAGGCAAGAACAGTGAAAGCCGCTCCAAGAGAGCCTGTTTCATCTCCTAAAATATAATTTGAGACAACAGATCCGACAAACATTTGCCTGTCGCCTCCCATGAGCTCAGGGATCGCAAACTCTCCAAAGGAAGGGATGTAAACAAGGAAAAAGCCTGCTAAAATGCCCCGTTTTGTCATAGGGAGGGTCACTTGGCGAAAGGTTTGCTGCCAAGAAGCTCCGAGGTCGTAGGATGCTTCTGTTAGACGAATGTCCATCCGTTCAAGGGAGGAATAAATGGGCATAACCATGAAGGGGAGATAGTAATAGACCATCATGATCATCGTTGCAAAGATGGAATTGAGAAAGTGGATGGGCTCGTCGATTAAGTTTAAAGAACGCAATAGATTATTTAAAAATCCTTCCCTTTCGAGGACAAAAAACCAGGCATAGACATGAAGAAGGAAGTTTGTCCAAAAAGGGACAATCAAAAGAAAGAGCAACACATTCTTAAATTTTTTCCCCGTATAAGCGAGAAAGTAAGAGAGAGGATAGGCGATACAGAGGCACAATAAGGCATTGCTTAAAGCTAAAAGAAAGGAGGAGCCGATCACTTTAAGGTAAAGTGGTCTTAGAAAGAAGGCGATTTTGGAGAAAGTCAGCCCTTCAATGATCCCAGCCTCTGTTACATTGAGAATGCTGGTAATTGCAATCAAAGCAAGCGGCACGTAAAAGAACAGCACCTGCCAGATCATCGCAGGAGCGCCAATGGAAAAAGGGTATTCCGAAGAAGAAGATTTGCGCAAGAGTTTGAGTTTCATTTTTCCAGGATTACCGTGTTTTCTTTCTGCCAATATAAGTTAACCTCGTTGTCATAGTCGATCACTTCTTGAGGGAAATGCTCTTCATTCTGCTCGAAGACTTGGATCCTCATCCCATTTTTGAGCAAAATGTTGTATTGTGTGGACCTTCCGTGATAGACGATCGATTGGACTGTGCCTTTGACGTGGTTGGAGAAGTTTTTAACTTCTTTTTTTGAAATAAAGATTTTTTCGGGTCGGAGGCTGATCATGACATCAGATCCCTCTTTCATCCAATCTTTTTTCTGAGGGATGTAGAGGTTAAATCGTCCTAATTCAGCGATTTCTACTTCAGGCTCAGCATCGAGGTTGAATAAACGTCCATGCAAGATGTTTGTTGTTCCAACGAATTTGGCGACAAAAGAGGAATTGGGAAACTCGTAGATCTCTTTTGGAGTGCCGATCTGTTCGATCTGGCCACGGTGATTCATAATGGCCATTTGATCCGCAACTGTTAATGCTTCGAACTGGTCGTGAGTGACGTAGATGAACGTTGTCTTGAGTTTGTCTTGGAGCTCAATGAGCTCGATGAGCATTTTCTCCCTGAGTTTAAAGTCGAGAGCGGCTAAAGGCTCGTCCAGCAGGAGAACATCAGGTTCGTTGACGATTGCTCGCGCGAGGGCAACGCGCTGCTGTTGTCCACCGGAGAGCTGGCTTGTTAATTTATAAATATGATTTTCAAGACCGAAGGCCTCGAGGATTTTGAGCACTTTTTGTTCGATGACGATTTTGGGCAGCTTTTTGAGTTTGAGGCTATAGGCGATGTTGTCAAAGACATCCAGGTGAGGGAAGAGAGCATAGTTTTGAAAGACGATATTGACAGGCCGTTTATGAATCGGCCAATCGGTAATATCGTTATCTCCTAAAAATATTTTGCCGGAATTTGCCGTCTCAAGGCCAGCAATCAAGCGGAGCAATGTCGTCTTCCCACAGCCGCTCGGGCCGAGAAGCGCAAAAAATTTCCCTGCGGGGATATGGAGATCGAGGCCCTCGATAATCGTCCCCCCATTGAGTGACTTTGTCAATTCTTTGAGCTTAATGCTTCTCATTCCTCTCCTAATCAAAAGTGAAAGATTCACGAGTGTAAAACCTTGGGGATTTTATATACAAGAAGCAGTTGTGACTTGCAGAATTTTCTGGTTAAAATTTACTTTTCCACTCTAGAATGCGTTTTACCTACCCAATTTGAGAGAGAAAATGGAACGCAAAAAATTAGTTATTATCGGCTCTGGGCCAGCTGCTTACACAGCAGCGATTTATGCAGCGAGAGCTAATCTTCACCCTTTGGTTTATGAGGGTTTTTTTTCAGGTCCTGCGGGAGGTCAGTTAATGACCACAACAGAGGTGGAAAACTTCCCGGGCTTCCCTGAAGGGATCACAGGGCCTGAACTGATGGACCGGTTTCGCAAACAAGCAGAGCGCTTTGGTACAATCATGGTTACTGAAGATGTGGTTTCTGTGGACTTTTCTCAGCGTCCCTTTCTTGTTAAGGGAAGTCCGACAACGGTTCTTGCTGATAGTGTGATTATCGCAACGGGAGCTACTGCTAAGAGACTCGACATTTCAGGAACGCGTGACGGGGAATTTTGGCAGAAAGGGGTGACTGCTTGTGCTGTTTGTGATGGCGCAGCTCCCATTTTTCGCAATAAAGATCTCTATGTTATTGGAGGGGGGGATAGTGCCGTCGAAGAGGCGATCTTTCTGACTAAATATGGCTCAAAGGTTTATATGGTGCATCGAAGAGATCAGTTGCGTGCGTCAAAAATTATGTGTGAGCGTGCTCGCAACCACCCGAAGATCGAGATCTTGTGGAATACAGTTCCTGTTAAAGTTGAGGGTGATGCGGTTCTCAATTCTGTGACGCTTAAAGACGTGGTTTCTGGAAAAGAAACGACTCGTCCCGCAGGGGGGCTTTTCTTCGCCATCGGCCATGTTCCTAATACTGCCTTTTTGGGAGGCCAGATTGAACTTCTTGATAATGGATATATCAAAGTGTTTTGTAACACCTCGAAAACATCAGTTGAAGGGGTGTTTGCTGCAGGCGATGTCCAAGATCATGTCTATCGTCAGGCAGTATCTGCTGCAGGCTCTGGCTGTATGGCAGCTTTAGATGCTGAGCGGTGGTTATCTCACGCAGGAATTAACTGAATGAGAAGATTCGCTCTGAGTGTAGCCCTATGCCTGCCGTTGGTTGTTCATGCATTTGAGGAAAAACCTTGGCTAGGGGATGTGTGGGGATGTGAATTTGATGCAGGCTTTACTTATAGCAGATATCGCGACGTGAATGGAGCTGTTAAACAGCTCCGTTCAGCATCTAATGATAAGCTCATTGCTTTGAATCTCGGGTTTGCTCCGTCTTCGATGTGGGATGCTCAGTTTGAGGTTCAATTTGCCGACACTCCCAGACAGAGTTTAGGATTGCGCAGCACAGGGGGGCAGGTAAGAGTCCTCTTTCTGAATGATGTTGCAGGTGATGTGTTAAGTTGGACGACTGGCTTATCCGTACGCGGTGTCACGCGCCATAGTTTAAAAGATGTCAGCTGTCCTTACAGCTCCGATGTGAATGTTGAGCTGAATACAGCAGTGGGCAAGGAATGGTGTAAAGGCCCTTTTTGGACGACACACCTTTGGGGATTGATAGGAGTTGGGTGTGCGAATCACGGCTCACCTTGGGCACGCGCACGCGCTGTTTTTGAGAAAAATTGGGACAACCGGCATCGTGCTGGTTTGTTTGCCGAAGGCTATTTTGGATTTGGGGTACAAGAGCATGTGTCGATTCAGCATTTCGATGGCTGGGGCAAATATCGCCATCAGTCAGTGGATGTAGGGATCGATTACCGGTACCATACAGACACGTGGGGGATGTTTACCCTTGCTTACACGCGCCGGGTGTTTGCGCGCGTGTTTCCTGAGAATGTGAATTTTTTCACCTTGACCTATCAGATTCCATTTACGTTTTTTTGAAGAGGGGGGAATCCGCTACGTATCCACAGAGCCGTCGCCGTCACATAGAGCTTACAGTGGCTAATCGTAATGAGCATCGAGCTCTCTTTTGTGCGCTCCTTCAATTTCTGAGAGAAATAGACGGAGGGCTTACCCTCTTCATTATTGAGAATTTCAATATCAAGCCAACTGGCGTGCTTGCCAAAGCCCGTTCCAAGGGCTTTGACAATCGCTTCCTTGGCGGAAAATCTGCCCGCGTAGTGAGGAACAGGATCTTGGTATTTAAGACAGTAATCTTGCTCCTTGAGGGTAAATAAACGAGAGATCAACCGATATCCGTGCGCGTCGATGCTTTCACGGATTCGGTTGATCTCGATGATGTCGTTTCCAATCCCCAAAATAGGGGAATGATCAGCGTTCGTCATCATCAGACTCTGTGTATTCGTTTGAAAGGGTCTCATCGTCGCAGGCGTTGCAGAAGATCATTCTTCCGGATGAGGTGTGTTTAACAGAAAGGACTTTTGCATCGATGATCTCGCCGATGTAGTTGCCGCCGCCATTAACAACGACCATCGTGCCGTCATCGAGATAACCTACCCCTTGGCGAGGCTCTTTTCCGTAACGTTGGACTTTGATTTTGATGTATTCTCCCGCTTGCATCAGTGGTTTAAGGGCGTTGGAGAGGGAGTGGATGTTAATGATCCGAATTCCTTCGATCGAGGACATCTGTACTCTACTGATATCGGCTGTCATGATGTTTGCATCTAAAAGACGCGCTAAACGAACCAGTTTTCCATGGGTGTCTTTGACCTCGGGGAAGTCTGTATCATTAAAGCGGAGGTCAAGTTCTGGGCTGGCTTCGAGCTTTTTGACGACATCAAGGGAGCGGCGCGCTTTTGATTTTGCCATTTCATCGCCGATTTCAGCTAACGCATAGAGCTCCTTAATGATAAATCGTGGGATAATGAGTTGATGATCGAGGAGGCCTGTTGCTGAAGCGTCGATAATCCGTGCATCGGAAAGGACTGAACTGTCAATGATCAAGTCTTTTTTCTTTTGAGCTGTTGGGGCAAATTTAACGAAGGGAATTGAGACGTATAATTCGTCTGCAGCTCTTAAAGTCATGAGGGTGCCTAGATACGTTCCAAAGAGGAAGAGGGCGATTTTGATCACTTCGAGCGTCTGAGGTTGGAGCGCAATTGAAATCTTGCTAATGTCAATGATGGCATCAAAGACGAGCACAAGGGCTTGGCCCATCAAGTATCCGATGAAAATTCCGATGGTTGCGATATTGAAGGATCGAAGGTTGAAACGTTTAAAGAGAAGATCGAATCCGATCAGAACAAAGCTAAATAGGAGTCCAATGCCCACTCCAATCAAGGCATTAATATGGGGAATTCCAGTTTGTCTGGAAATCATGTAGATGGTCATGAAGAAAATGCTTAAGACAATGAAGAGGATGCGCAAGAAGACAAGTGAGAGGTTCATGGATTTCTCCTAAGTTTTTTTATGTTCGCCCTGACTTTAAATACAGGTGAGTTTGCGATTGTAAAATTCAATACCATTTTTGTCGATGGGGTTTAAGAACGTTGTTTGCGTATGGTGTCAGCAAGGCGGATGAAAGCAATGGCTCCATTCATTAAGGCGGATCCGATCGCAACATCCACGACTCCACGGATGTCAATAGGGAGTTGAAGCCATTTTAAACTCATTCCCATGAGGACCATTCCGGCTATGAGCATGAGATATCCTTTGCTATAGGCTTGAGAAAGAGGCACCGGATTTGGAAGGGAGAGGATCCTGCGTACCACGCGTGCGGCTGATTTTGCAAGAACTAAACGGCCTTTGGCAAAACCGACGGCAAGTCCAATCACAATCAGCAAAAGGGAGGCTTGTTCTCTGTTGCCTGCAAGTTTAGATAATGAATCAATCAGAAAAAACGAAACCGTTTTGTCCTTAGCAGCTTCGGTGAGAAAATTAAGCCCGAGTGTCATCAGAAAGATGCCGATGGCAAACCAAGTCAGACCTGAGAGGACGATGAGGGGAATTTGTTTAATGCGCATAGATGTTTACCTATTTTTATTGAACTATATAGGATTGAGTGGTTCATAGCCAAAGATTATTTGTGATAAGCAGATCCTTTTGCAATCTCCAGGGCTCTGTAGATTTGTTCGATAAGGATGAGACGGGTACACTGATGGGTAAAGGTCATAGGGGAAAGGGAGATGAGGTGGGTGGCTTTTGCTTTGAGCTCTTTCGGGATTCCATCTGAGCCTCCGATGATGAAGGTCAGCCTAGAGCCGTGGGTTTCAAGTTTCTCTAAGAGAAACGTTGAAAAGGCCTCGCTTGTATACAGAGAGCCCGATGGATCGAGGCAGAGATAGGAAGCTTCTTTTTCAACGATTTGCTGTAATTTTTCATCATCCTTAACTAAAACCCACTCAATGGTCATGGACGTCTTTAAGCGATTGGTGTATTCTTGGATCGCATCGGATAGCCAAGGTTCTTTGATTTTTCCGATAGTGATGATTTTAATTTTATACATGTGGGCCGTCCATGGGATATCTACACTGGGATCCAGATCGAGCGATGTTTCCGTTTAACATCCCTTTTCTCGACCGACCTGTCCTTTGGTATGGGTTTTTCTTTGCCCTTGGGTTCTTCTTGGGCTATTGGCTTATAGTGTACTTGCTAAAGAGGTATTTTCTCCAGTTTCCTGAGTATGCTAAAGGGGTAAAACAGAGAGTGGCCCAAGCGGTCGATCGCTTGACCCTCTACATGGTGTTAGGAACTTTAGTTGGCGCTCGCCTCGGGGACTTGCTCTTTTATCAAGATTGGAGCGGGTGGGCGCAAGACCCTCTCTCTATAGTTAAAATTTGGGAAGGGGGGCTTGCGAGTCACGGGGCGGCTATAGGGATTTTAATTGCGCTGTTTTTCTATGCTCGGAAGATGCGCCGAACCTATCCGACATTCACATTGTTGAGGGTGCTTGATCTTGTAGTCATTCCGACGGCATTAGGCTGCGCATTGATCCGAGTAGGCAACTTTTTTAACCAAGAGATTTTAGGCACGGTAACGAGAGTTCCATGGGGGATCGTGTTTGGCCATCCTGCTGATGGAGGCCCCCCTCTTCCCCGTCATCCGGCTCAGTTGTATGAGGCGACGTGCCTTTTTGTCGTTTGTGGAGTGTTATTTGCATGCTGGAAGCGAGATCCCAATTTAAAACAAGAAGGCCGGCTAGCCGGGCTCTTTTTAATGTGCGTCTTTGTCTTTCGTTTTTTCATTGAATTTATTAAAGTTGAACAAAGCGCCCATCTTTCAATTGATTCGATGCTGACGATGGGACAGATGTTAAGCTTCCCTTTTATTGTTTTAGGCGCGTATTTGCTTTTTCGCCGTCCAATGAAAATAAGGGCTTGAATACAATCCTGTATTGAACTATCCCTTACTGTAGATTGAACTTATACCGATACAACGAGGTCAATATGAATCAAATTACGATTGCAGGTCATTTAGGATCAGATCCTGAGGTCCGTTTCACTTCTTCTGGGCAAAAAGTGACTACGTTGAGGGTTGCTGCGCGGGCGCGTCGTGGAGCTAAAGATGAGACGATCTGGTGGAAAGTCACTGTTTGGGGAGATCAATTTGATAAGATGATTGGGTATTTTAAAAAAGGGAGCCCGATCATTGTTGTGGGAGAATTGAGCAAGCCTGAAATTTTTACCGATCGTGAAGGGCGTCCTCAAGTCTCTATGAACATTACCGCTTCCAATCTGATGTTTAGCCCCTTTGGCAAGCCAGACAGCGCCGCTTCCGGTTCAGGAAACCAAGAGGTCTCTGAAAGACAAGCTCCTGGACATGCAGATCCGATGGGATTCCATGAGCCTGCAGCCGTAGGTCAGGGAAAAGTTGATATGGCATTTAATGAAGATGAGATCCCATTTTAAAGCGGAGCGTTATGCAACTCACATCTGTGGATAAAAGCTCTCAGCGCAAGAGCGCTGATGTTATCGTGGTTCCCTTTTGGCAGGGCAAGTCCAAACCTACGCTCGCTTGTGATGATAAAGAGTTTTCAAAGTGGGTAACCCAACCGATCAACTCTGGAGATTTTAAAGGCAAGGAAGGGGAGACGCTTCTTCTTTATCGTCCAAGTGGTAAAGAGCCTCGGATCTTACTTGTGGGCTTGGGGTATCAAAAACCTTGTCTGACTGAGAATCTGCGGAAGGCATATGGAGCTGTTGCTAAAGCTCTGCGCGCAAAGAGATGTAAAACTCTCAATGTATTGCTTCCGGAAAATAAGCTGCTGTCAAGGGATGTGATTGCTCGTGGTGTTGCCGAGGGCATGCTGTTTGCGAATTATTCGTTTAACATGCTTAAAAGTGAGGGGCAAAGCGAAGAGAACCAAACGCAACTAAGCTCTGCGTGCTTGGTCGGGTTAGATCGGAAGGCGGCTCCCGTCTTAAAGCGAGCAGAGCATCTATTTGCTTCAGTTGATTTCGCTCGAGATTTGATTAATGGAAATGCGGATGATGTGAATTGTGAAGCGCTCATGGCATTTGCTCGGGGATTGGAACAGGAATTTGCAACAGTTAAAGCGACTATTTTAGGTAAAGCTGAACTTGAGCGGGAGCAGCTAGGGCTCATCCTTGCGGTTAACCGGGGAGCCAGTCGCGATCCTGCATTGGTCATTTTGGAATATCGAGGTAACCCAAGTTCTAAAGACAACACAGCGGTTGTTGGCAAAGGGATCACCTATGATACCGGTGGTCTTAATATGAAGCCGACAGGAAGTATGGAGACAATGAAATGTGACATGTCAGGCGCAGCAGCAGCTTTAGGTGTGATTCAAGCAGCTTCGCGCTTGAAACTCAAAACAAATATCGTTGCGGTGCTTGCAGTTGCAGAAAATGCAGTTGGTCCTAATAGTTACAAGCCGGGAGATGTCTTTCGGAGCCATTCAGGAAAAACTGTGGAGATCTCAAATACAGACGCTGAAGGGCGCCTTGTTTTGGCAGACGCCTTTTCTTATGTTCAAGAAAAATACAAGCCATCAAGACTTATTGATTTGGCAACCCTCACAGGTGCGATCGTCGTTGCCCTGGGAAGTGAAGCATCTGGGTTGTTTTGCAATGACGATCAACTGGCACGGGAATTGATTAAGGCAGGTGAACGTACCCATGAGCGGTTATGGCAAATGCCTCTTTATTCAGAATATAAAGAATTGCTTAAATCAAAGATCGCAGACCTTAAGAATTCAGCGGGAAGAAGTGCAGGGTCATGTACGGCAGCTTTGTTTTTGCAACAGTTTATTAAAGAGATTCCTTGGGCTCATCTGGATATTGCGGGAACCGCATATTTGGATGATGCAAAAGGGTATCATCCAAGTCAAGCAACGGGAGTTGGCGTTCGTTTACTGATTGAGTATCTCGAGCATCATGGATAAGCTCAAACATCATCTTGCGCATACTTAGAGAATGAACCTCTCTTGCGTAATTTGCCCTCTTTTGACTGTTGCAATCCTTCTTGTACGTCTTTTAGCGCTTGTGGATTTTTATAGAGCCAAAGTTCATGCGCAGGTATTTCTGCCATAGGCTCTAGAATGATCTTATCTCCCTCAATATAAGCTCTAAAAGAACAAACGTCATAATCAGGCAACAATTTGGCGAGACTAACTCGTTTTCTCGCATCGAGTGTTAGCCTTAACTCGTTTTCATGATGTTCGGAATGTTTGCGTAATGTCATATCAGGATCCCCTTTTCTAATAAATTCCATTATAGGGGAAATGTGTCAATGAAACAATGTGCCATTGATGCTTATAATAATTTTTTTAAGACGGTGTTCCTTAAAAACACTGTAGAAAAAGGTCCAAAAACTGCTAAAATGGTTTTCTGCTAATGCAAACTAATTGGTTTAATGACTAAAGTTCAGTTTAAGAAAAAAAATCTGGCTATGCTCGAATGGGCCGTGACTTCTGAAGAGAAAGGAATGACCCTTCATGCTTTTTTACGCAAAAAATGTCCGCAAGCACCTTCCGTCAAAGCGCTTAAAAGAGCTATTGATGGGAAATACTGCACTGTCAACGGTAAGGTAGAAACGTTTTCTTCCCATCCTTTGAAGGTGAATGCAAAAGTCGCGTTAGATTGCAGGGCCTTGAAAATCAAGCCTATGACCGTTAGGTTGTTGGCTCTCTATGAAGATGAGGACCTGCTGATTGTGAATAAGCCCGCAGGATTGGTCTCAGATTATCAGGCGTTAAGCCAAAAACTTCCCGATTATCAGGGTAAATTAGAATTGGTTCACCGGCTGGATAAGGAGACTTCCGGGGCTCTGATCCTTGCTAAAAGTCGCCTGATTAAAGAGCGGATGATCGCTTTATTTGCGGAAGGCTTAGTGCATAAGCTTTACGTTGCATTAGTCGATGGAGTAATTAAGACCGATTCTGGAAAGATTGACAATTACCTCAAGCGGACGGCTCAATCTGTAGGGCAGGCATTTGTCCAAGTTGCTGAGGCTGGAAAAGGGCAGAGGGCGATGACGGAATGGTCTTGTCTTGCGCGAGGGGAGAGCGCTTCGCTGCTTCTCTGTGAGCCTGTAACGGGTAGAACGCATCAATTGAGAGTTCATCTCAATATGATCGGCCATCCGATTCTAGGCGATCTTCATTATGGGAAACACTTCCGGTGTGCCTGGCGTCCCGAGCGGCATTTATTACATGCGTATTCAATCCGCTTTCCCCATCCCACCCAAGATAAAGAGATCGAAGTGACGGCTCCCGTCCCGCTTGATGTTGTGGAGGCTTGCGAAGAGTTGGGTATTGATGTGAGGGGACTTAAGTTGCATTTTTCAAAGTCTGGTGTTACCCCCACGCGAACAAAGTTCGCGAAGGGGAGGAAATAATTTTTCTGGTTTATCTTCCTTCTAATGTTGCAATTCTTGTTGCTAAGCTATTGATCATTGCCAGCAATTTTGTTTGCTCTGTTTGCAAAGCGCCTACTCGTGTGTTTAGAGCAGCATTTTGTGTTTCCAATGTTTTTATTTTTACTGCTTGCGCTTCTACTGTACTGACTAATGCAGTGCAAGTGGATTTTACATGTGTAAAGCTATCTTTTACATTGCCAGATGCACCGTCACCCATATAACCCCATCCGATCTGGCTCATTGCCCCTTTTACGCCTGCTAGAGGACTCGCGCTTGCTGCCATAAATTGACTCCTTGATTGTGTGTTGATTGCATTTTTTCAAATGCATGGCGAGCATGATGCTATCTAATGCAGAAATCGTCAAGGAATTATCGATGACTCAAAGCGTATTTAAATGGCGCATCTTGTCCAATTTCCTTGCAAGTAGAAATAAAAATGCCGCGCAAATAAACGATGCAATCACAAACAAGTTAAAGAATGAACTCATTGTTGTAAGCGTTGACATCAAGGGAGCGATCATCCCTCCCAAATAGAAGGCAATCCCAATACAGAGATACCACACACCAACTAAAAGTGCGGTAAAGCGATGGGGGGAGAGATGGGTAATTAGCGACAGCCCAATTGGAGCGATGAGCATTTCCCCGAGTGCCATAAACGCATAGGCAAAGAGCAAATACATGGGGTTGATAGACGCTGACTCTGCACCTGAAGGAATGCTTCTTGAAGCAATGACCATGATCAGGAAGCAAATGCCCATGGAAACTAAGCTATAGGCGGACTTAGTGGGAGGCGCGGGATTGATCTTTTTCTTAGCTAGGAAATGGTACAATGCGGCAAGAGGCATTGCAAAGAGAACGAGGTAGAGGGTCTCTGTTGATAACAGCCATACGGTTGGGATTTCGATGCCAAAGAAATTGCGGTCAGTAAACCTTAGAGCAAAGAGGTTGAGCGAAGATCCCCCTTGGTTGTACGCCATCCAAAACATGATCGAAAAGAAGGAGAGAACGCAAATGACGATGATCCGGTGCCACTCATGTCGATGCAATGGCGCTTCTTTTTTTCCTTTTTTTAAATGTTGTAATTTAGACACATTCATTAAATCAGGACTGCGCAGAGCTCTTCTAAAAAAATATAAAGCAAAGAGCTGAACAATCCCCGCAATCATGAAAGCTAAATCCCATAATTTGGCTTGCCCTAACGCGCCCAAAGTGAGCATGGCGGCAAAGGCTCCAATATTGACAGCAGAATAGTAGATGGAAAATCCAGCATCGCGCAAGTTGTGTTTTTTACGGTACAGGCTTCCGAGCAACGCATAGATGCTTGGCGTGAATACAGCTGCTCCAAGAGCAATACAGATCAGCGCCACATAGAGAAGCGTTACGGTGCCCAAGGCGATTAAAAAGCACCCTGCTGCTGTCAAATAGATCCCCCAAATGACGGGCAGTCGATAGTTGAACAGATCGGAAAAATACCCCCCGATGACAGGAAGGACAAAGGCAAAGCCTGTAAATAATCCAAATAGGTTGTCTGCACTTGTGTCTGTAAATTTTTGATACTGAACCAAGTAAATGACAAGCAAGTTTGCCACTCCCCAAAAGGCAAATCGTTGGCACATCTCAGTGAGTGCGAGGAAATACATCTCTTTAGGGTGTGCGGTCATTGAAGGAGTTTTAGCCATGGGGTCTCCAGATAATTTATACAATTATTTTGAACCTTAGCAGTTTTATTCCGATTTGGCTAATCTTTTCATTATGATTTCAATTCTTATTGTACGTTCATCAGCAATTGGCGATGTGATTCAGACGCTTCCTGTCCTTGAATACTTGCGCTCCAAGTTTCCGGATGCACAGATTGATTGGGTGGTCGAAAGGGCAATTGCACCTCTTTTAGAGCAGCTAGAGGGGAACTTAGCTAATCGGGTTATGCCTTTAGATACGAAGAGATGGATCAAAGCTCCTTTTTCAATGCAGACGTGTCGGGAAATCAAGGAATTCTGCAAGGAGTTAAGAAAAGTGGAGTATGATTATCTCTTTGATATGCAGGGGAATATCAAATCGGGGGGGGTCACTCTGGTAGCAAAAGCCAAACAGAAGATCGGCTATGGGAAGCGATCTGTTCGCGAGTGGCCGAATCTTCTTGCAACCAACGTTCAGTATGAAGTGGCCAAGGATCTCAACATCCGGCAGACTTATTTATCTCTGCCACAACGCCACTTCAATGAGACGTCTGTATTTAAGAGCTCAGGAGTTGGCTTTCAATTGACAGTAAGTGAGAGAATCCGACTGGAGTTGATTCTGAAGCATTGCGCGCCCGGCATCAAGTTGATGATTGCCATGGGCTCTAAATGGGAAAATAAGCGGCTCAAAGAAGAGACCCTTCATGCTTTTTTAAATCAGGTTGCTACCCACTGCAATCCTTCTTTCCTATTTGTCTATGGTAGCGCAAGTGAAAAACTTGTAGCGGATCGATTATCTGCGGCGTTTCCCGAATGCTCAACATCTGTTGGAGACCTCTCTTTGCCTTTATGGCAAGCTCTGATGAAGCATGTTAATGGCGTAATTGCTCTCGATTCAGCAGCTCTTCATTTGGCTGCAACAACTCAAACACCGACATTGAGTTTTTTTGGACCCACTGCTGCATCTGTATTCAAACCGGTAGAAGAGCGTCATCATGCTTTCCAAGGGATTTGTCCCTATGGGCGCACATTTGTAAAGCAATGTCCGATTTTGCGCACATGTCCCACGGGAGCATGCTTGCGCGAGGTCAGCGCTGATGCGCTGTTTGAATTGTTTGTAAGATGGGCCTCAATCTACTTGATCTAATTTTTACTTTTCGCCACAATCAATCAATTTGAATTAAGGATTCACATGCTAATCGCGCAGATTACGGATACCCATCTTGTTGAAAAAGATCAGCACTACATGAACGAGCCTGCAACTAAAATTCATGAGCGCTTGTTTCGGGTAGTCTCTTTTCTGAACCATTTAGATCCGCAACCAGATCTTGTTTTGTTAACAGGGGATGCAACTGATCTTGGAATAGCTGGCGCTTATCAGCACCTTAAAGAGTTGTTAGAACCTCTCAAGGCGCCTCTATTTGTCATTCCAGGAAATCACGATGTCAGGGAAAATATGCGCGCTGCATTTTATGATCAACCGTATATGCCCCTCTCGGGGTTCATTCAGTATGCAATTGAAGAGTATCCTTTGCGCTTTATAGCTTTGGATACGCTTGTGGAGGGTGTTCCTTATGGTCAGATCTGCGAGGCGCGGCTGGAGTGGTTGAGAATGAAATTAGAGGAGGAGCCTGCAAAGCCAACCTTAATTTTTATGCATCATCCTCCTGCAAAAACTGGGACAGTGCTCTTTGATTCGATCAATTGCCGTGTTGCGCCTGAATTTGAATCTTTGATCCGCAGTTATAAAAATATCGTGGGGATAGTCTCTGGCCATTACCATCACCTCTGTGTGACCTCTTTTGGCTCAAAGTCCTGTTTCATTGCTCCAAGTGTTGCTCCCGTTCACTATTTTGCGACCCCTTTTGTGGATCAAGTTACAGCTCTTGAACTTGAAGATCCGGCGGTCACCTTGCATCAATGGCATGGAGGAACGGTGCTGACAAGTCATGTGAAAAGGATCAAGGAGGACTACAAGAGGATTGATTGGGAAGAGATTCAGCGTCGCGTTATAAAAGAGTGTATAGTAACTCAAAGTTAATGTGGTTTTCAACCACTTCGATTGCTTCTTTGATTTTTTCAGTGTCTTCCGTTTGAATTTTAGCTGTGAAGGAAGTGATCATTTTCATTGCTGTATGGCTATGAAAAGGGGTGTAGAGCATGGGGATATTGGCTTTTTTTAGTTCTTCGATAATGTAGTGGCGCGGAGGATGATCTCCTGTGAGGATCATCCCCGCTTTTAGGTCGTGGGTGGGGTTTGCGATCTTGATTTCCCAGTGTTTAGAAAGTGTTGCGAGAATAATCTCTTCTCGATTAGCCGGGGTGATGATGAGCTGTTGGGGAAGGATTAGTTCTCGATAGGTATCAACAGAGGTCGCAACTAAGCGAATCTGTTTAAAATGGCGCAAGCGGTGGTTCTCTCCTGTCTTGAGCGTTGTTTCAAATAGGGTTTCAAAATCGCGCATCGTGGGATTGCTTAAAAAAGGGTCAAATGGAATGCAGCCTAGCAAGGGGATGTTCCAGCGCTCTAAAGCTAATGCCATGTAGCGCTCAATCATCTTTAACTTCTCTGGAATCACGCGATTCAAGATGATCCCGATGATGCGAACATCATATGCGTCACAGAGAGTTTTATTGAGCATGAGTTCGTCAAATGAAGAGCCAAGTCCTCCCGAGGCAATCAGAACTACAGGAACATTGAGCCGGGCGGCAACTTGTGCATTGTTAAGATGGATAATCGATCCGACGCCGCAGTGGCCTGTTCCTTCAAAGAGGACAAATTGATTGTTGTCAAAAAGCCGTTTGGCTGAAGCGTCAATTTTTGAGTACAGTTCGTCCGGTTTGATTTTTTTATCGAGAAAATCTCTGGTAAATCCAGGGGGGATTAACACGGGACTCATTTCTTGATAAGAGGCTTTGAGATGAAAATGATCTTTGAACACTAAAACATCTTTGTCGACAAAAAGATCCTTACTGACCTTTTGTTGCTCTTGTCCAACGGGTTTCATATAACCGATGTGATGAAACCGCTTTTGTAATCCAGAAAATAGGCCTAAAGATGTGGTTGTTTTGCCCACATGTTGCCCTGTTGAGGCGATATAGAGCCCTTTTTTGTCCATGCGATCCTCTTTTTATTCCTTATGCAAGAGAATTGGGATATGTTCAAAGATTTTTTGGATGGTGTTTTTTGTTTCTTCAAAAATTTCATGCGATGAATCAAGGGCAAGGACCTCGTCTAACGTGAAAAAGCGGGCTTGGGTTTCGAGGATTGCCTCTTGAGTGAGTGTGCCTCCGACTGGGCGCCCGACGTAAATAAAGTCGATGTGCTGGTGGGGAGGGTGGATGCCATGTGAGGGGATGTTTTCAAGAAGACAGAGGAAGGGTCTTTCAAAACTAGAGGCGTTTGGAAACTCTACCCAGAGGTGCTCATCTTTGAGGAGTTCAACCTCAAGGCCGGTCTCTTCGAGGGCTTCTCGTTTTGCGCATTCGGGAGGGGTTTCATTAGATTCCAGGTGACCACCAGGAGGGAGCCATTTTTGAAGTTTTGCATGATAGTGCAAGAGCACGGTGTCGTGTTGAAGGATATAGACGGATGCGGTGAATTGTTTTTCCATTAGACCTCTTACGTAACCAAGGGTTCGTCGATTTTCGGGATTATTTAGCATCCTTTAAGTGGTGTTTGCCATGTGTTTCCAAGAACGGATGGATGAGCAATTGGTTAATAGCACTAGCATAGTTGTGTTTTTGATATAAAGCGATGAGAAGTTGCTGAACTTTCGCATTTGCAAGGTCATAAGCAATCTGTTGAGAGGTATCGTTGACCCATTGCATATCGAAGGGTAGTAGACTCAAGATGGGGATGTTGTGGAGATCTTCGACAAAGTGGTCTAATTGATCGAGTTCTCGATGGATGATGTGGATGTGTTTCTCCATACGTTGCTGGATGCGGGCGCTCTTATTTTTTGATTCTGCTTGTTTGGTGCGGATGGATCTTTGTAGGCGTTTGCTTATGCGTTGGAGGTTTGGAAGATCGCTTCGAATGAGCTCATCTTTTCTATTGATGAGGGTGATGAGATGTTCTTTGATGGACCGATGAGTTGTATTGATTAATTGTGTAGATGGGGCTTTTAGCAAAGGAGTGATTTTCGATATAATGGAATCCATTTCAGTTGAGCTGGATAGTCGTTTCATCACTTGCTTTAATTTTTTTGCATGTTGTTGAGGCTCCTCTGATGCTCCTTTCCATAAGGCAGTTTGTTGAGCTTTTTTGATTCGTCTTAAATGAGGCAAAGCTTCTTGCAAGGTGTTGTAGTCTGATGTGAGCGTATCGATTTCGCAAATGGCAGTTTGTAGCTCTGTTTGAACACTTCTCAGTTCTTTTAATACTGTCTTAGAATGCCTGCACTCTTCATATTTTTGAATGGAATGGGTAAACTTCCCCAACTCGAGGCGAATGGAGGAGATACGGTCCTTTCGGGTTGGATGATCGATCAAGTATTCAACTAAAGTGCCTACATGTTCTTTGCATTGTTTCAAGACTTTTTCTGAGTGGGTCAATTGATCCAGCATTTCTTGACTTGGAGCGAGTTTATTTAGATAGGTGCCTAATGTTTTCCATCGTTCAATTAATTGCATGGATACGTCGTTGAGTTTCTGTTTTGTTTGGGTGTGAAAATTAGAATTTCCGTCTACTTGTGCCAATCGGTCGACTTGATTTTGGTGAAGGCGGATGGCCTCTTTAATCACGCTGGTTGCTTTTCCGCGGCTATCGCCTTGCAAGCGGGAGCGCATTGTGCGCGTGCAACTAAGGACATTTCTTTTTAGCCCTCTAAAAAAGCGGTCGATCCCTTTTTTCTCCTTTTTTCCTTCGAAGTCAAAGGCGTTATCGAGCGCATAGAAAATAGAGGATTCCAGAATTTGGCCGACAATTTCAGAAATTCCGCTTTCCAAGCCTGCAAATTCCTTTTTTGAGATGGAAACGGGCGGTTCAAAGGTGCTATTTGCGATCGTCAAACAGTTGTAAAGCAAGTCGTCGGGCTCAAGCGTTTCCATTGCAGTTGTAAGGATTTCGACTGCAGTTTCAAGTGATTTAGGCAAAAATAAGGATTCCACTTCCCTTTCAATATTTTCTAGGAGGGTCCGATCCCCTTTTAGATAACGTCTTAATTTATCCTGTGTATTGTAGCGGCTTTTATGGAGCACTTCAAAGAGGTATTCGAGAAGGTCGGCAAGTTCCCGCTTTTTAGATCGGGACTGAAAGGTAGGGACTTTTCCTTTTTTTGAAGGTTTGTCAGTTAAATTTTCCTGGATAGCGATGCGTACTTTTTGGAGTTGTTGCAGGATCGCTTGGTTTAAATAGTATGCAGTTGGCGTATTATGAGAGAGGGAATTAATAGCACTTTCTACTTTATCTTGAAGGAGTGTATTGTAATTTAAAAATAATTTGCTGACCCCATGTAAGACCTTGTTGCAGGTCCATTCGGGAATAAATAGAGCTGCATTGAGTGTGTATCTGGCTACAGTTTGAAGAAATTTGGAGGTGGGGTCTAAGAAATAAAGGAAAGAATCTCGGGGAATTTCTTTAGTAAAGATGCTGCACGCTGTTTTGCGCCATTGAAATCTGGGACCAAACGTATCCATTGCGCTTTTTGCAAATGCAGCATAGATCTCCGTGGGTTTAAGCCCATGGTTATGCGAAGGATGATGTAGCGCTTCATAGAGCATTTGTCGTAAATCTTTTGATTTTTTGGCAGGCCGTTCAGCAGCTTGCGTATAGGCGCTGCTTAAA
This sequence comes from uncultured bacterium, assembly GCA_964461105.1. Classification (GTDB taxonomy): domain Bacteria; phylum Chlamydiota; class Chlamydiia; order Chlamydiales; family Rhabdochlamydiaceae; genus JAGVMG01. The sequence goes on along the minus strand of CAYWSY010000007.1, from coordinate 2,910 downwards.
ATTGCAAGCCAGTTGCGGAAGAGTCGAATGAGAGTGGTGTCTTTAGGATTTTCTGGGTCCTCTGTCCGGTTCCAGTTTTGGAAAGAGGAGATGGTATTTTCAATAAAGGCGTCTGAGAAGAAATTGCATATAGGAATTGTACAAAAGTAGAGTGTTTTCCCAGTCCATTTACGAAGGAAAAAGAGATCCGCTCGATCGATTTCAGCATAAAACCGGGTGCGAAATTCAGCCTCCCACTCATTGGCAGAGAGGTTGTCTGGGATATGGAGGATCGATGCGTAGAATTGATCAGAGCCATTTAAATTGCAAACCCATTCAGAAATGAGTTTGATAGGCAGATAGGCGGCGGCTCTTAGCTTTAATTTTGAGGTCTCCCTCTCAATCATCGCGGCAGTGACCTTCTTGGGTTTGTTAGCTGTCTTTTTATGTAATGCATGTCGGTGTCTGTCGATATGATTGAGAAATTCTGGGATTGCTGAGGTGCGATGGGTTCGCTTTGAGTTAAAGGGAAGACGAATCCCTTGAAAGATCGTCACCTGCTCTTCCATGACATCTCGCGCTTCCTGTAGGGTATGCGTTAGCTGCTCCCATGACTCTTCTTTTTGAAGTCTTTGAATCTCGTCTAATAGAGGGTCAATTTTATTGTAAATAAACTGATGTTGGCCGTCTTTTTCAAGTGTTTCCCTTGCTTTGCGAAAGGCAAAATTCATCAGTGAGCTGAGTCCATGGAGGGTGGCTTGCATCATTTTGGAGCCAAGCTCATCTTTGGCTCTTGAAAGGATCGATCCTGCAGTATTTCTTAAGGTGTCAACAAATGTGGGCTTTTCAGCAGGCTCCGAGGAAGAAGAGGGGGCTGGCACCGGGGTGCTTGGATTTCCACCTACGACGTTTGCAATCATTTGAGCGGGTAAACGTTCGATCCTATCGAGCAAAGGTTCCACTTTGGAAAGGAGGGTCTCGGCAGCTTGATCAACAAGTCCTTGACGGGCTTGGTATGTGCGCTCGACAATGTCAATTAAGGTGATGTTTTCAGGAAAGTCACTAGAAGACGCAAGCCATTTGTGGATGGCGCTGGCATCATCGCTAATTTTCCTCCATGTTTCTCTGGAAAACGTTTTTGAGGGAAGCCCTTTTAGGCACTCATCACAAACTGACCATAGTTCGGCTATTTCCTGTTTCGGCACATCGGTTCTGCATCGTTCTCGAAATTTCTTGAGCGCTTTGACACAAGCTTTTAATTCGGTGGAAGGTTGGGCTGTCAGGGACTGACGTAGAGTTTTTGTTAATTCATTGATCAGACTGTCGTGATCGGAAACCAATTCTCCTTTGACTTGTTCGATTAAGCGAGAGAGCAAGCCTGAACCTGGATGAAGAAGAGAGCGGTCAGCAAACTCCACAAATTGTCTGATTGCCCCTTTTTTTCCCTCGATGAGTTGTTCGACAGCAGTGAGTCGTTCGTTAAGGTGGGTATAGTCTTGTGTGGTCAGGGCAGTGTGTAATGCGGTTAAGGGCAGACGCTCTTGTTCAGTTAAGCCAAGGCTGGGGTGTTCTTGCACTTTTTGAAGTCTGCGCGTTAGTCTTCTGATTTGTGTTGGATTGATTCCTGATCTGAATTCTGCAATCCGTTCTTGGAGACGATTGAGTGCTTCTGGAGCATCAGTAACTAATGCTTGGCTTAGAAGCCGCCTGACTGTTTCTGCTAACTGTTGATTGTTTGTGGTCGATGAAAGATAGGTTGCAACACCGTTGATTGCACCTTCACCAAGAGCAGCTCCACTTCGTCTTGCGGGATAAAGGGCTGAGCTTCCGAGAGATGCAAAAAACCCCCCTCCAGTTTGTGTTGGTGGCTGAGATGTAGAAGAGGAGGCTGTCATGATAATTCCTGGAATTTTTTGCAAAGGTTGTAACTTTCTTTTCCATTTCCGTCAAATTGATTTATAAGCCTATTCCAGTGAAAAGTTTCAGTCGATTTTCGCGTTCTTTTGACGAATTTTCGCTTTTTTTTCAGGGGGTAATATCAACATACGTATATTACCCCCTGAAAAAAAAGCGAAAATTCGTTAAAATAATCGCGAAAATCGACGAAAAATTTTACTGGAATAGGCTTGTACGTAAAATTACACGATTTAATGAGGAGATCTTCATGAAAGAATTTGATTCATTGCTCGAGGTTGCAGAAAAACTGCTCGGTCCCCAAGGGTGTCCTTGGGATCAAAAGCAGACTTTTGCCAGTTTGCAGCCTTATGTTTTAGAGGAGGCTCACGAAGTGGTTGAAGCGGTTGATCATGATCAGGATGATCAAATTGTTGAAGAGCTCGGTGATTTACTCTACACGATTGTGTTTTATGCCAAACTTGCACAGGCGCAAGGGCGATTTAAAATGGAGCACATCGTTGATGCGATTAGAGAAAAATTGGTGCGGCGCCATCCTCATGTGTTTGGAGATATCAAGGTGAGTAGCTCCGATGAGGTGGTTCAAAATTGGGAAAAAATCAAACAAGGGGAGAAGAGTTCTTCAGGGCGAACAAGTGCTTTAGATGGATATCCTCCCACGCTTCCGACGTTGATTAAAGCCCAGAAAATGATCCGAAAAATGAGGAAGGCTCAATTCCCTGAGCTCACCTCGTCTCCGCAAGCAATGACCGAGAGTGAGGCAGCTGCAGCTCTATTTAAGCTCTTGGTTCAGTGCGATGCTGGGGACATCGACTTAGAAAGTGGGTTGCGTCGAGAGCTCAAAGGGTACGAGGAGCGATTTCGGAAGTGGGAGCATACTCTCTAATAGACCTCTTGCGTAACTAAGGGTTCGTCGATTTTCGGGATTATTTTGGCCGCTTTTTGATTCTTTTTTGGGGGGTAATATACTGCGTCCACTTGAAAGTTAGACAAATTTCGGCCTCAGCATCTCCCCTT
>CAYWSY010000006.1:11126-38641 GCA_964461105.1 uncultured bacterium | reverse complement strand
AAAATTGAAGCGCTGAGTTTGAAATTTCTCTAACTTTGAAGTGGACACAGTATATGCTCTTTGCTTAAATTCTATTATATTATATAATGCCTTGTGAATAAAATATGTTTATTAATTTCAAGTTAATTAAAAGCTATTAATTTTTAGGTGCTTATGGCTGCTAGTTCTATTTCACCCTCTGAGCTTCTCCGCTTTTGTCCTCCACCCCATCCTCGGTTTGCATCAGAGCCTGCAACCGCGCCAGTTGCTTCTTCCTCTTCCGGCTCTTCCTTTAGTGAAGGGCCTACTATTGAGGTGGTGAATTATGAGATCCCTCAAATTATATTCAATCAGCAATTTTGGAACTTATCCCCTCATTATCAGGGACCAGTTTACCAACTTTTGGAAAATCAGATTGATGGAGGGAAGATAATCATTGAGAGAGAGAGTATTAATCGTAAACTTCTCGCTCAAAAGATCAAACATAATAGAAGCGAACTTACAAGGTCGCTGTTTATTACACAATCAAATCGATTATTTATGCTCTTTACTCGATGCTCGAGAGAGGGGGATTTTCTTGTTGGAAAAGGAAGTTTTAAAAAGCATGCGCAGGCATTAGATCTTAAAACGTTTGAATTTTATGATATTGTTAGCGCTAAAAGAGTTAATGATTGTTCAGAAGGGAATTTTAGAGAATTTCAAATTCTTTCAAAAGTGATGAAATCCGTAGTCCCTGACAGTTTTATGCAAGGAAAGTATCGAGATTATTGGATTGAAAAACTGGATAAGGGGGATTTATTAATGGCAGTAGATGATTGTCCAGAATATTTCAAATCTAAAAAGAATCGATTAGATCTTGCTATGCAGATGGCAAGGGAGCTGGTTCATATGCATAATTGTGGATTTTATCATTTAGATGTAAAGCTCGAAAATTATTTATACTCACCTAATGAACATGGGATGTTGAGCGTAAGGCTGACTGATTGTGGGTTTTCGATACGCAAAGATGAGCCTCTTTGGGGGCTATGCGGTTCTCTAATGTATATGGCTCCAGAAGCTTTTAGGGAGGGACATGCATATCAAACGACATGTTCCGAAAAGCCTTATACATTTGCATCAGAGCAATATGAAGGCTGGTCGCTTGGAATCGCCTATTTTTTTGCTTTTTATCCCTATTTGAATCCGGAGATTTTAAAAAACAACTTCGTGCTTGAAGAAATCATGAATCTTGCAGGGTGTGAGCCTGAGATTCAAACTGAAGCATTGAATAAGCTGTGGGCGACTCGCTCTCTTCCTCTGACTCAAGAGGAGTGGATCAAACAACCTTCAAATTCTCAATCGATAGAATATCTGATTTGGAAACTCTTGCAGATTGACCCTGCAATGAGATGGACTCCTAGAGAAGCTTTATCTTATTTAACGACGCTCATGAATTAGTTGCCACTGGATGAAAAAATTGAAAGGGCGAAAACGACATATTGAACGCCTTCAAACGCAAGCAAGCTCAAAAAAAGCGCGAGGATCAAAAAGAACTGCGCTAAACAGACAAATTGACGTCCATACTAGACAATCTTAAAAAGCAGCTTCGTTATTCGAGCAGCATCTGAGGTTTGCCTTTTTCATACGGGATTTTTTTTAAAAAGATCCCGTCGCTAGTAAAGAGACTTGCATGTCCTTTGCCTTCTTCGACGTGGGAAATGGCTTGTTTATCCCCTTTTTTATAATAAGAGCCTTTGATTAATAGGTCGTTTTGGTACTCTTCAACAAGCATGATCTCGCCCGTTTTGTACCAAGCGGCGCTTACCCCTTGTTTTTTGTTTTCATTCATTTCCCGTTGGCTTTCCATAATCCCATTTTCATACCACGTTTTAACTTGTCCCTGTAGGGTATCTTCATGCCATTGAAGGGCAAGCTTCGGTTGTAAACGTTGTTTCTTGATGGGGTAGAAGTATTCCACCTCTTCACCAGTTTTCTTCCCTTCTTTGATTGTATAAAAGCTCAAAAGAGAGCCGTCAGGATGGTACGTCTCCACTTTGCCGCAGGGAACGCCCTCTTCAAATTCTGTGAGGGTGTGAAGACGCCCAGATTCAAATTGAGCGCGTTTGCCCCTTCCTTCTTGAATTGAAGAGATCAGTTCTCCTTTAGGGCTTGCATATGAGCCGGATTGCAGTTTTCCTTCGCAATAGTGCTCTGTGGAAAGGGGAAGACCTGGAGCCCACAAGGTGATACAGTCTCCATGTTTTTTTCCTGCGGAATAGGGATTTTTTTTGAGGAGAGTCCCCTCTTCATCATACACGAGAACTTCCCCTTCGCGCAGTCCATTGGTGTAGGGAATGATTTTATGAAGCTTTCCGTTGGGGTGATAGTAATGTGCAGGGGCGTTTATGAGCCCTTTATCATAGTGAAATTGTGCCATTTGGTTGCCGTATTCATCCCAAATGAGCGCTTCTCCATCAAAAATCCAACTCGATTGAGAGAGGTCATTAATGTCTGCAAGGCCTTCAATGACGTGGATATCGATCCGTTGCTGTCCATTGGCATACCATTCACGGTAAGCGCCGTGTGCTCTGCCATCGACCACTTCCAAATATTGCCAAGGTTGGCCGTTTGGATGGTAACTAGTGATTTTTGATTGTGTTTTCCCAGCGGGAGACCGTCCGTATACACGCAGTACTTTCTGAAAGGGCTGCGGGGAGAGAAAATCGGAGGCTTGGAACGGCTTGAGCCGCTCTGAGCTGCTGATTGTTTCACTAAATCCATTGCGATCGACAACTTGCATGCTGACGATTGTATCGCTCTTGTCTGCAGTGCGGTCTGAGCTACATCCGCAAAGGCAGAATAATATGGCTAAAATCAGAAGGGACTTATTCCTTAGCATGAAGCGCACTCTCTCGTTTAAGAAGTTTGAGATCGATAACAAAGACATTTTCATGAGAAGGAAGCTCTTTTTTTGTAAGTTGAAAATCGGTAAGGATCAATTGAGGGCGACTCTCTTTCGGGCCATAGGGCCAGATGGTCACTCCTTCGATGAGGCTTAAGAGTTTTTTTAAGTCCTCTTCGTTCATTTCAACTGGGGTTTGGTTGTATTCTTCGACTTCTAAAAATTGCTGATGCTGGCGGATTTTTTCTTCTGAAAATAAGAGACGGTTGGAGCCTTCTTTTAGAAATTGAACTCGTTTTTTTAAATGATCATCTGGAGCACTATCTAGTAACAACGTTTCCATTTTTTTCAGTTCAGGTTCTAAAAATGAAAGCGTTTCGAGATGTTTATCGATGTAAAAATGATCAGCTTGTTTCATCATTGAAAGAAACGCGGTTTCTTTTTTATGCCACTCTTGAGAGTAGTGGCTCTTTTTTTCAATCCGCGTAATTTCCTCTCCGATCGAATCGAGAGATTGAAAGTTAAAAAAGAATTGAAAGGCTAACATAAGGAAAGGTAATGGACACAGAAGAAGCAAAGCGAGATAGCTCAATGGGTGAGAGAGAAGAGCTTTGTAATTAATGTATTTTTCAAAGGGCATCAGATCTCTCCTTTTTTGAGGGGATTGAGCTCAAAAGAAGTGAAGTAACTGGTGTTTTGAGAGGTCCATTTGATCTCTTTTCTGGCATTAACGATCGCATCCCCCTTGAGCAAGGCGTCATGAAATTCCCTGGCAAGGCGTGGGGAGGAGGCAGTAAATTCTAAATCGACTCTGACAACATAGGGATCGGTGCTTTCTCCTAATTTGGGGTACTTAACCATTTGGTAGCGCATCGACTGGATTTCGATTTTTCCTTCATCTGCGGGATTTAAGGAGGGATGCGTACTGATCCAGGCCAAGACATCGCTGACTTTAGGCAGATTGTGAAGAAAAGGGAAGCTTAAGTGTTGAGTCGTCAGTGTTTTTTCCCATTCCCAAAGCTTTTGGCGGAGTTGTTCTTCCGAATCAAGGGGATCATTTGCAAGCGAGGAAGGGAGATGAAGGGTAAGCTCTTGGGCGAGGTGGGATTCTTTTTTATGAAGCAGGGTATGGCTAAAAAGAGCCATCAAACATGTGAGCGCTCCGCAAATCCCTGCATAAATGGCCATGAATCGCCTGCGCCTGCGGAGTTGGTGAGTGGGGGTCCATTTGCCTTGCCGCAGCTGAATCGAATAGGCGTCATCGGCAAGGGCATTGAGGCCAAGTCCAATGGCAAGAGCATAGTGATCGAGATCGGCCGCTTGGATTTTCTGTTCTGTTACGGGCAGAAAAGAGGAAGAGATCGCTTGAGAGAATATTTGAGAGAGCTCAAAGGCCGGGACGGCACATGCGCCGAGCATGCACCAGGAGGTTTCAGATTCGATCGCCTGCTTGTGTTTTAAAAACGTGGAAAGCCGGCGCAATTCTTGGGTGATTTCCGATTGGGCTTGAGTGAAATGGATCAATGGCTGTAAGGCCGTTTTCTTAAAATTGGGATCTTGGGCAAGGACCTTGAGCTCTTCTTTTGATTTTTTGGGGAAGTCTTGTGAGAGGGCAAGATACAAATGCTCTAATCCAAAATGTAATGGATGAGTTAAGAGAATTTCTTGCCTGTTGGAAATGACACACAGACTTTTTGTTTGCCCCCAATAAAAAAGAGCGCAGTGGTTCTCTTTTGGAAACAGCCATTGTCGCAATCGAAAGAGCGCAATCGGCGTGCAGCTGACGATATCGGGATCGATTTCAAAAGTGTTAAATGTTTCTAAATGATCTGCGAGGCAGGAGGTCCGTGTGGTAAATAGAGCGGCTGTGAGAGCATTTTTCCCAGTTTTTTTTAAGATGGGCGCAAGAATTGTCTCTTCAGCTGGATAGGGAAGGAGGCTCTCTAATTGAAAAGGAAGGGCCGCTAAGGCTTTGCGCTGATCGGCAAGGGGAAGGGTGAGCTTTCGGAACAATACTTCAGAGGCGTTAAGCGCGGTCGAGAGGGTGTAGGAGCCATTTTCGAGCGCAGGGGCTAACATGTACAGCGGTTTTACATCTTCAGAGACGGGGATGGTTTTGAGCAGCTCGAAGCACAGCCCTTTTTTATCCTTACGGAGGAGGGCGATCCTAAAGGTGTTTTCTTCTCGAATTAAACTCAGTGTACGCATAATCCCATGGGAAGAATAGTTCTGAGGGATTTTACTCAGTTGCTGCATTTGAACAAAGCAAGAATAGCTTTTGCCTGAGTTAAAATTAATTCTTGTCTTTAAATTTGATTGCATCGAGACGTAGAGATGGGTAAACTATGCAGCAATGCATTCGGTTTATATAGGTAGTTATGATTTATTTAATTGCAACTTGGATCCATTATTTATTTAACGCTTATATCTTGATCTTGATGGTCAGGGTGATTGGGTCGTGGTTTCCCTCTTTTGCACGGAATCCGATCATGGTGTTTTGTTACAAAATGACAGAGCCTTATCTTGGCTTATTTCGTCGTGTCATCCCTCCGATTGGGGGAATGCTTGACTTAAGCCCGTTAATCGGTTTTTTTGCGTTGCAAATTCTTCAAAGCATCACCCTTGCGTTGCTGATGCGGTTATGATGTTTTTAAATAAATCTTTTAAATTGGGGTCGAAAGAGCTCCCTTCGAATCTCATGTGCGCTCCTCTTGCAGGGTGCTCTGATTTACCTTTTCGCCGGATGACTTCAAAGTATCGCCCTGGATTGATCTATTGTGAAATGGTCAAGATGGATGCGCTCATTCGCCACGATCCCAATACCTATCGGATGCTCGACTATGAGGGGGGGATGCATCCGATTGGAGCGCAGTTATGCGGAAGCAAGCCCGCCTATGCCGCACCCTGTGCTCGCATTTTAGAGGATTTGGGATTTGATGTGATTGATCTTAATTGTGGCTGCCCAGTTGATAAAGTGACCAAAGATGGGAGTGGCTCGGGCCTACTTAAACAGCCCGAATTGATCGGTGAGATCATCTCCGAAATTGTCGCCACGGTTCAGGTTCCTGTTACGGTGAAAATTCGCGCTGGGTGGGACGATCGCAGCATTAACTGTGAAGAGATTACCCGGATCGCAGAATCTGCGGGAGCTGCTGCAATTTGTGTTCATGGAAGGACCCGCTCTCAAGGGTATCGAGGCCCTGCTGTCTGGGATCACATCCGACGCTGTAAACAGGTTGCACGAACCATTAAAGTGATCGGAAATGGAGATGCTTTTGACCCTTTGAGCGCTGAGAGGCTGTTTCTGGAAACAGGCTGTGACGCGATTTTAATTGCCAGGGGAACGATGGGAAAGCCATGGATCATCGAAGACATTGAGCGCCACTTAAGCGGATTGCCTCCTGTGCAGAGAACTTCCCTGGATTATCGGGATACATTTTTAGAGCATCTTGAGCATATTGCCTCTTATCAGATTGAGCGCAGAGCCGTTGCCGATTTGCGCCGTGTGGGCTGTTGGTATCTCAAGCAAGGCAAGGGAACCCGTCAGCTGCGCGAAGCGTTGAATCGTTCAAAAACAGTAGGTGAGATTCGCTCTATTATTGAGACGTTTAATTGGCTGGAAGCTGAATTTACAGCAGTTGCCATCCATGATGAGTGTGAAGTTTCTTGTTAGCCTTTAAGGCGTTCTTCAAAAATTTTTAAATAGCGAGCAAGCTGCGCATCGGTGGTGTTGACAACTTGTGAGCGCTGCTCGCGATGTTCTTGTTCTAGCTTTGTCTGTTTTCTTTTTAAAAAAGCGATAAATTCATGGATGCTCTGAGATCTAGCTCCGAGAGTTCTACACTGTGACGCAAGTGATTTATCTGAGGTGATGACAATGATCTCTCCAGGATAAGTAGCGCGTTCAATCTCGGAAATAATGTATGCATCGGCAGTTTGTGCTTCTGGGGTATACACAAGTTCTAAATCATGGAAGTGGCTGCGTACGGCGCGCTCCGGGCGGGGCATCGATCCATCAAAGACAAGAGTTACTCTCAGATTGAGAGAGCTGATGATCTCATTGAGCTCCTGAATGAGTAGGAGCCGTTTTGTTTCAAAGGATCTATTCTCGGCTGAATCTAATTTAAATAGAAGATTGTACCCATCGACAAAATAGCGCATTTATTCAAGCGCTTCTAAAAGAGGAAGGATCTTGTCGATTGCTTTGCGTCGATGAGAGATCCGATTTTTCGTCTCTTCTTCAAGTTCTGCAAACGTTTTGCCATATTCATACTTAACAAAGAGAGGATCATATCCAAAGCCTAAGTTCCCTCGGTCTTCCTCTGTGATCATCCCTTCGACAGTGCCTTTTGCACACTTTTTGAGTCCTTGAGGAGAGGCAAGGGCGATCCAGCATTCAAACACCCCTTGTCGAAAGGGGGCGTCAATAGCGCGCATCTCCGCTAAGAGTTTGACGCGGTTATCTTTATCGGTAGCATGCTCGCCTGCATAACGGCGAGAAAAGACTCCGGGAGCACCATTGAGTGCTGGTACAACAAGGCCAGAGTCATCAGCAATCGCCCAGCAATTGAGAGCTTTGGCAGCATCTACTGCCTTAACAATAGCGTTCTCTTCAAATGTAGAGCCTGTTTCAGGAGGTGCTTCATAATGGGGAAAATCGATCAGGCTAAGGACATCTAAATGCTTCAAATGCTTCAGCATGGTCCGAAATTCTCGGATCTTATGGACATTATGACTGGCAATGACAAGTTGCATGTAGGCTCCACTCAGATAGCTTTATTGCACTCTACACTAACTCTTGAAAAATCACAAAGGACTACTAAAGCACGCTGCCAAGAGAAGCAATCGTGTACTCATCACCTTGGAATTGGAATGTATCGCCAACACTTTTTCCGGTCATCGCTTGAGCGAGCTTGGACTGGAACGAGAGGATGTTCTTTTCTGAATCGGCATCCCAAGGCCCAAGTAGCGTATAGGTCACTGTGTGCCCTTTCTTATTAGTGCACTCGACAATGGATCCAATACCAACTTGTTTCAAGCTAATATCATCTTTTGTGATGATCCGTGTTTTGCCTAGTTGCTCAGAGAGCAGTTTAAGCTCAGATTGGAGGCGGTCTCTTTTCTCTAAAGCAGATTTAAACTCCTGGTTCTCGCGCAAATCACCATGAGATCTTGCAATTTCGATCTCTTTTGCGTTTTCCACGGTCTCAACAGTTGCAATCTGTTGGATGCGATTTTGCAGTTTTAAATACCCTTCTTTAGTGGTCCAGATCGATTCTGGCTCAGCTGAGGCAGGGTGCTTTTTCTTTATGAGCTTGCTGAGTGAAGGATATGCTACTTCCGCGAGGGAGTGCAGAATTTTTAAATCATGGTCACTAAGAGAGTGGCATTTTGTTACAAGAAGTAAAAATTCTTTAACTTCATCAATGCTGGAATCTTGCATGATCTGACGGACTAAAGCAAATCTGCCTGCAGATAGAATGCCGTGAATTTTTTTAACCAGATCCCGATGTTCTGGATCGTGTTCAATTGCGCTGAGCAAGATGAGAAGCGATTCAAAGAGGCGAGTTTTTCCAGCTTTGTCACTTAAAGGGATATTTTTTTGACCCATTGCTTTTTGGAAATACCATAGGAAAACATCTGGATAGCGGCCAGGATGGTTGCAGAGCTCGTCTAGTTTTTGTTTGATCGCGTCCTCTTCCTTTGCGGTAAGAAGTTCGCTTAAGATGTAGTCTCTCAGCGTGCTTTGATCCATCTTAAAGAAGAGGTCGAGGAAGATTTCTTTCCACTCGTTGCGCTGATCTCTTACCTCGCTCAAAGTCCGTTTTTTGAAGCTCAAGATCTGAATCGCGTCGATCAATTCTTTGATGTCGGGAGTGGTCATGATCAATTCAGAGAGGGGCGCATATTTTTTGTGATTGTTTAAATCCTGGAGGAAGAAGTGGATTTGCAGCGATTGAGCTATTGTTAGCTCAGGAAATTCAAGGGTTTCGTTGAGTTTTGCAATCAACGTTTGTTTGAATTCTTGGTGTTTAAGTGTTTCTGGGAAATCCTTTGTAAATGAATAGATCATTTGAATCAGAGTATTGGCATCAGGTTTATTTTCTAAAACCTTTTGTAGACGCTCTTCATGGGTGATTTCACTTTGGCGCAAGCGGAATGGATCGCGCAGCTCATCGGGAGTTTCGATCATCGTATCTTTTTTGATTTTAGCGCGCGCGGTCTGCCACCAGCGGGTCCATTCAGTTGCAGGGATGACAAGCTCACTTAATTCATCTTTGATTTCTGCGGCTGTTTTAGGTCCTAAATCGCGCAGCAGCATGCGAATTACTTCAGCGGGATTCTCCTTTGCTTTCTTTTCGAGCAAGTCGGGATTGCCAAAGCGCAAGGCTAAAAAGTGGTCATGGGGGATCGGAATAAGCGTTTTAAAGGCTGTTGCAAAGGAGAGATCTTTTTTTCCAGGGACGTAATCGAATTCTAAAGTGAGTTGTTCGCGCAGTCCTGAGACATCGACAATTTCTCCTACACCCCATCCTCCAGTATGGAAGACAAAGTTCCCTTTTTCCATGTGGTTAAGCAGTTCAAAGGCACTAATGGATCCTTGAATTTTCTCTTTTCCGCGCATGCCGATTAAGCGCAATTTTTCGCTAAAGTTGGGTTGAGAAGAATAGCGTTCATTAAGGTAAGTCATAGCAAGATCGGCATAGACATCGGAATTTGTCGTCTGAATGTCAATGATCAATCTGAGAATCTCATCTGTAACAGGGCTTGGAGGAAGATTTTTCCACAGGGGTAAAATACGGTCGATATGGCGCCCGAACAGGTCAGAAAGATCAGATTTTTTAACAGCGCGGAGAATTTCACGCACTTCTTCGCCGTCGAGTTCATCGCCGGAACAGTATTCCTCCCAGAGTCTTAAGAATGCAGGATAATCGTGATTGGCAATGTTATTCTGAAAATCCTTAAGGTAACTCATTTCACTTCTCCGTTTGGATGCGCTTTTCTTAAAATTGGAATTTTAGTTTTGTTGCAATTTGTGAGTATAGTGCGGCCTTTAATTATCATCAATTAAAACCTTGCGACTTGAGAACTCTGGACGGTGGCAAAGTTGCGTAATGAAAAAATAACAGGATAATAGGATGGACAGGATAGGGGAGCTTCCCCCAGGTTTTTTTATCCTGACCATCCTATTATCCTGTTATTTTTTTCTTGGTTGAATGTTGTTGAAGCTCCGCGTTCGCAACAGCGCCTTGCAAAAAACAAAGAATCACTTTAAGTTCAGTCATTTCATTTTGGAAATTGCTGTGAAAGCGGGCCTGAAAATATTTTCTTTAATCCTTGTTTGCGCTTGCATGTGTTCTCAAGTGTACGCCTTGCCGCAAACAGAACCTGAGAGTGATCTCTTTGACCATTCTCAAGAAATTTCTTTGTTTCGTGATCTAGAGCTCATTGAAAAAATTGATCGAGAGCTCAATGACGCCCTCCCCTTCTTTTACAATTACTCCTTTGTTGGTGGTTACTTTACGATGCCGTCCGCGCGCATGCCGAAAACAGGATCGATTGGAGCTGGTTGCGCGCGCGTGTCACCTTACGATGTTTACGGCGTTAACTTTCAGATTTTCGACCGAATTGAGTTGTCTGCGAACTATCGCATCTATACGGGAATTACAGAGGCGAATTTTGGACACGAAGGATTTGGAGATGACGCAGAGAGGATTGGAAACGTTAAAATTGGCCTTTTAGTTCCTGAAGATGGATTTCCGATGCTCCCTGAAATTGCGGTTGGTTTGGAAGACTTTTTGGGAACAAAACGGTTTAACTCTGAATACATTGTCGCCACTAAGCAACTGCTCGACTGGAACCTTGAATTGACATTAGGCTGGGGTCGCAAGCGGTTAAAAGGATTTTTCGGAGGCGCCGCTTGGTCTCCATTCCGGGGGACGCGCATCCCTGTCTTAAAAAACCTGACATTTACCGCAGAATATGACGCGATCGATTACAAAAAACATCCGCATGAGCACCCAAGTGGCCGCAAAGTAAATTCGCGGATCAACGCGGGGGTCAATTATGTGGGATGGGATTCTCTGCAACTGACATTGAGTAGCATTCGTGGGACAGATCTTGCCGCCTCTGCATCCGTTCGGTTTCCGATTGGAACCACAGATGGGATCTTCCCTAAAATTGATGACCCGAGCAAATACGCATCCCCCGTTGATCTCGAGCCCCTTGGGATCCATCGCCCCGAGTCGGAGTTGGCCCATGAGCTTGCCTATGCTTTTGCCGATCAAGGGCTCGATCTCTATTCCGCCTATATCACATATGATGGAAACAAGAATAAGCTCTTATGGCTGAAGGTCGTTAACAATCGCTACCGCCTTGAGAGAGTGGTGCGCGACCGTGTCATCCATGTCCTTGCAGCGCTCACTCCATCTGATGTAGACACGGTCCTCGTTGTCATTGAAGCCGATGCCATCCCCTCACAAGCCTATCAATTTCGCAATCAAGATCTTCAGCGATGGCGGCAGAACCAGATCAGCGATTTTGAGCTCGACACGGTAGCCCCTATGCGCGAGGCTTCCCGTCCTCCCAGCGAGTATGATGCAGCAAAAATCTTCCAGAGGCATAAGCCGATTTGGAGTTTCACCATTCTTCCCCGCTTCCAAAGCTTTTTTGGAAGTTCGTCGGGAAAGTTTAAATACAATTTCAGCGCTGTGGCCGCACCCGAAGGGTATATTTTTGATGAAATCTACTATCGGTTTCAGCTCAGCTATTCTTTTTTTAGCAGCATGCATGGCCTTGGGAATCCCGATCGGAATAATCCATCAAAGCTTCCCAACGTGCGCACCGACACGATGAAGTATTTCCAAGAGTTTACCCTTTCGATGGAACAGGCCTTCTTGCAAAAAAGCTGGAATTTGGGAAAAGGGTTTTTTGTAAGAGCTGCTACAGGGTATTTTGAACCCGCCTATGGAGGTGGCGCTCTGGAATTTCTCTGGTATCCCGTTGATTCCTCTCTTGCAATCGGTGTGGAATTTGCCACCGTTATGAAGCGCCACTACCATGGAATCAAGTTTACAGACAAAATCCGAGAGTCGAAAGGGGGGCATCTTACCTACGTTCCTTTTGTCGGAATTCAATGTTTCTTGGATTTGTATTATGACTTCAAACCGCTCAACATGGACGTGTTGATCTCTGCAGGGCGATTCCTCGCAAAAGACCTCGGAGTGCGCACGGAGGTTGGCAGATACTTTAAAAGCGGGCTTCGTTTTGCCCTGTGGTGCACAGTGACTAATGGCAATGACCACGTCAATGGATCACTGTACTTCGACAAGGGCTTTTCCTTTAGCATGCCCCTTGACATCTTCATGAAACAAAGCAGCCGGAACTACATCGGCTATGCAATGTCCGCTTGGCTGCGCGATGTTGGCGCGCGAGCCAGCACCGGCAAGCGTCTCTATTGGTCCCTTGAGGAATCCCGGTATAATTACCATTGATCGGCGGTTCGGGCTCTCTTTTCTTGTTTAACCTTGTAAGCAATAAAATAATTCTTTTATTTAATCTGTTAGTTTGTAGTTGTTTGTTAGGTTAATTGTTTAAGTTGTTTACGGTTTAATTGGTTGAGTGGTTGTTTTTGTAAGTTGTTTGTTGTAAGTGATTTGTGGGATTGTTAAATTTTTTATTAAATGTTGACAGGTAAATGAAGTTGTATTATAATTAATAGCGTAAAGTTAAAAAACTGTTCTCGGGGTTATGTGCTTGTTATTAGCGGATGTTCTGAGGGTTAATTGTTAATTACAGCATGAGGTGTGTATGAGTTTACGAATTTCTAATGGTTTTGGCGGATGCCCGGTTTCTGATGCGTCGGTCAGTGCGAGACCTTTTACAAGCTTAACAAGTGCAATTCGAGACGGAGCTATTCAATTAAGAAAACGGCTTGATTATTTTAAAGATCTTCGTCACGCTGGAAAATTTGAAAAATGCCTTTTAAATGCAACTTCTGAAGAACGTGGAATTGTTTTGGAGGTATTGGGACGTTACCAAAAAGAGGAAGATCAGACAGCGCGTTCTACAGCGCGGCCTAATCCAATTTTTCAATTTTCGTCATCTCCTGATGATTATGAACAAGATCTTGTAAAAATTGTAACAACGCTTAAGGTTCTTAGCCAATGCTCAGACAAGCCTTTAACGTTTTTTCAAAAAGTATTAGCATTGACTCCAACGATGATCAGTTTGAGCTCATGGTTTTCAAGTTTTAAACAGTCAATTCCTAATCCTCGCCGTCTAACAACAGAAGAACCGTTGGGTGATTTTCTTGCAAGGATGGAAACAAGCTTTCCGTTTCTTAATAAAGCGCATGATTTACCGGCTCCAAGATCAGAAGTATCGCCAAGCAATGTAGCAACAGGGCTCTTATTGCCAGAAATTGCGGCAGATGAAGCGCTTCGCAATCGAGAGGTCGTTGGACCAAACATTTTTGAAACATCCATTGACTCGATTAGAGATGTGTTTAACAGGATGATTGCTCGTTTAAGTGATGCGCTTAGCTTATTTTTTCAGTCGTTTCAATCTAAAGCTGCGGAGCCGGTTGTGGTTCAATTTCCTGTATTAGAGCTTGATGAATTAGATTATGATAATCAAGGGATTCCTGCAGCGTCAGCAGAGTGCAACTTCTCTTAATCCTCGAGGGAACTTAACAGAAACAGCCCCTGGTTCTGGTGTCTTTATCTATCCAAGCGCTTTTTCAATGTCCTGTAAAGGTCTTGTATATGATGTCGAAATTGACGAAGATCCTAATGACAGCTTGTATCGCGGACTATAGCCTATAAGGCCCCACAGGCAATAGGTACAGAGTCCTAACAGCAAGAGCCAAAAAAGCTCCCTTTTTCAAGGGAGCTTTTTTTATTTCTTATCTTTCTTATCTTTCTTATCTTTCGTTTCTAGTATTCTGCACAAATTAGCTCCAATACCTGCGGCACCGCATAAGAGAAAATAAAGTCTGCGCCGGCGCGCTTAATGCTCAGCAGCCCTTCATAAAACACGGACGTGGCGTCGCAATACCCCTTTTCATGCGCAGCCATGACCATCGCATACTCGCCGCTGACGTGATACGCTGCGATAGGCAAATGGGTGTGGGCTTTTAATTTCGCGATGATATCGAGATAAAAAAGCGCTGGCTTGACCATCAACATGTCAGCTCCTTCCTCTGCATCCAATGTCGCTTCCAAGAGAGCTTCTCGGGCGTTGGCCGGATTCATCTGGTAGCTTTTTTTATCGCCCAAAAGCAGTCCCGATCCGAGCGCATCGCGAAATGGGGAATAGAGATGCGATGCGTACTTTGCGGTATAGGATAAAATACTCACCTGATCAAATGCAGCACCATCAAGGTGCCTGCGGATTGCAGCTACTCTGCCATCCATCATGTCGCTTGGAGCTATGATATCGGCGCCCGCTTGGGCGTGCATCAAGGCCATCTGAGATAACATCAAAATGGTGGGATCATTTGCGACATCTCCACGCTCATCCAAGATCCCATCATGCCCATGGGAAGTATAGGGATCGAGTGCAAGATCTGTGATCACACATAGTGAGGGGATTTCTTGTTTAAGCGTTTTAATGGCTCGTGCCACGAGATTGTCTTCTTGGAGCGCTATCGATCCTGTCAGATCTTTTTGATTGGGGGAGATCACCGGAAAGAGAGCAATCGCGCGGATTCCACGTGCATGGAGCTGTTCTGCTTCCTTAACAATCCGATCGATCGAAAGACGGTTGATTTGTGGCATCTGGGTGATGGGTTGAACTTTGTTCTCTCCATCAAGAAGAAAAAAAGGGGCGACAAGATCTTCCGGTCTTAATATAGTTTCTTCCACAAGGGCGCGGATTGCAGGGGATTTTCTGTTTCGACGGGGGCGTTTGAGCATTTAGAGTCCTATTGAAATAATTTTTCCCTTGAACCGACAGGGATGAATATGCCAACCTTATGCAAAGAGCATAATTTTTTCAACGATGAGGCATTGAATGATCGAAGGCTATGAAGAATTTACAGAAAGCCAAATCAAAATTCTCGAACGCTTTGTCACGAATACTGCAAGCAATGTGTTTGCTTTGCGCAATCTTCCAGAAGTCATTAAAGGAGCTCTGTTTTCTAGATATTCCCGTTCGAGCTTAGGGTTGCGCTCGCTATTGTTAAAAGATTTTATTCTCAATGAAGAGACTGCATTTTCAGCGATTATTGGTACCGGTCATGCAGAGGAGCAGGATGGTGTTGAGCTGGAAAATCAGATCATGGCGATTAAAAAAGCTCAAAATTTTTACGATCGGATTTTAGACGGTTATGGGGATGATTCGATTGGCGAGCTTGGCGGCGCTCATTTAGCTTTAGAAAACATTTCGATGATCGCAGCGAAGATTATTGAAGATTGTCGGATTGGGGGCTCTCCTCTTGAAAAATCGACGAGGTATATCTATTTCGATCAGAAAGTCGATGGAGAGTATCTCTATTTTAGAGAGCCGATCATCATGACGTCCGCGTTTCGTGAAACCTATACAGAAACATGCAATCGGTTGTTTGAGGTCTATTCTTCCTTGATTCCTCCGCTGACTGAATTGATGGAAAAGAGGTTTCCGAAAGAACATGATATTTCAAAAGTTGCTTACACAGCAGCACTGCGCGCAAAAGTGCTCGATTGCCTGCGCGGTCTTCTTCCTGCAAGCTCCTTGACAAACATGGGGACCTTTGGAAATGGGCGTTTTTTTGAAACGCTGATTCAAAAGCTCAATGCTCATAATTTGGCTGAAATGCAAGATATTGGGCGCAAATCGTTCCAAGAGCTCTCGAAAGTAATCCCTTCGTTTGTGCGCAGGGGAGATGCTTCACATAAGTATCAAAAATCGTTTAGCGCATTTGTTGAGCAAACAAATAACGATTTGAAGATGTTGGCATCTCAGCATGCCCCTTCTTTGGGCAAGATGAACAATCCTGGTGTGCGCTTGAGCCATTATGATCCTGACTGTCCGTACAAAGTTGCGGCAGCATTGCTCTTTGATCATTGCGATGCTGGATATCTTGAGCTGGAAGAGTACGCACGCCAACTCCCAGAAGAGGATTTGAATCGGATTTTAGAAGCTGGCTGCACGTATCGGGAAAATCGACGGCATAAATCACCGCGCGGTCTTGAGCATGCTTATTTTACATTTGAAATTGTGGCTGACTTCGGCATTTATCGCGATTTGCAGCGCCATCGGATGCTCACTCAAGAAAGACAACTTCTTTCTTGTAATCACGGCTATTACATTCCACATGAGATTTTAGATACTGAGATGGAAAAGCAATACCGCGATGCGATGGATGAAGCTAAACGGGTCTATGATAAGATCGCAGAGGAGCTTCCAGAAGAGGCTCAATATGTCGTTCCCATGGCATACAATATGCATTGGTATTTCCACATCAATCTGCGCGCGCTGCAATGGCTCTGCGAGCTGCGCTCCTCTCCGGCGGGACATCCTAATTATCGCTATATCGCCCAAGAGATGGCCAAACAAGTGTGCAAGGTGTTCCCTTGCTTTGAGCGATTTTTTAAATTTGTCGATTATGAGGGATATGAACTAGGCAGATTAGGGCAAGAGATCCGCATTGTTGAAAAAACCCTTGAGAGAACAATCCATGGCTGAAAAAAAAGGGAGCGTTCTTGGCGGCATGTTGCTCATTGCGGGAAGCTGTATCGGCGCCGGCATGCTTGGCTTGCCGATTCAAACGGGGTTAAGCGGTTTTTTCCCTTCGCTATTCATGTTTTTTATTGCCTGGGCGTTTATGACCACAACGGCACTGTTGGTGGTCGAGGTCAATAGCTGGTTTTCTCGCAAGGTCAACCTTTTAACAATGAGCGAAAAGACGCTTGGCAAAGTGGGAAAAACGATCTGCTGGGTCACTTATCTGTTCTTGTTTTATGCGCTTCTTGTCGCGTACATTTCAGGAAGTGGAAATCTGCTCTCCTCGATATTGCTCAACCTCTTCTCATTTACCTTGCCAATGTGGATCGGAAGCTCGTTTTTTGTGCTTTTGTTTGCTGGGATTGTTTATCTCGGTACGCGCGGTGTGGATTTGTTTAACCGCGCGCTGATGCTCATCAAGATCGTATTCTTTGCTCTATTTATATTGATTGGCGTGAGTTATGTGCGTCCCCACTTGCTCATGCGGGCAGATAGCGAATATATCCTTTCTTCTTTGCCTCTTCTTGTCATCGCCTTTGGGTTTCATAATATCATTCCGAGTCTGACCTCATATCTCAACGGAGATTTGAAGCGCGTGCGTCAGACGATTGTTGGAGGAAGCCTGCTGTGTTTTGTGATCTACGTCATCTTTATGTGGATTGTTCTTGGAATTGTTCCCTTAACGGGCTCAAACGGTTTGTTATCCAGCTTTAAGAATGATCAAGAAGCTTCGCAGGCAGTGGCAGCGATCATTTCCTCACCTTCAGTGCGTACGTTTGCGCAGGGCTTTGGATTTTGCGCTCTGTTAACCTCCTTTCTCGCTCAAACCATGAGCCTTGTCCACTTTCTTGCCGATGGAATGAACATCTCTTCGCAAAAACGGGAAAGCGCCTGGATCTGCGCGCTTGCGCTCGTTCCCCCTTTCGTGTTTTCTCTGATCTACCCCAACCTCTTCTTTAAAGCCCTCAACTTTGCTGGGGGGATTTGCGCAGTGATTCTCTTTGGACTGCTCCCCGTTGCAATGGTCTGGAAGGGACGGTATCAGAAGGGATCTGCCTCCGGCTACACCTTTCCTGGTGGCAAGGTAGCTCTTTTTGGGGTGGTCATCTTTTCGCTGCTCATTTTGTTTGTTCAGCTCTCGATGATGTTTCATGCTCACTATATAGCTCGACCATAAATCATGTTCCAATTAAGCACAGAATTTGAGCCTTGCGGAGACCAGCCCCAAGCCATCGAGCGCTTGGTCGAAGGTCTCAATGCCCACAAAAAAGCGCAGGTTCTGCTCGGAATCACAGGTTCGGGCAAAACCTTTACGATGGCTAATGTGATTAAGCGGGTGCAAAAACCCACACTGATCATAGCTCACAATAAAACCCTCGCAGCGCAGCTCTACCAAGAATTTAAATCCTTTTTTCCCGACAACGCTGTTGAATACTTTGTCTCCTATTACGATTATTACCAGCCAGAAGCCTATATTGCCCGAACCGATACCTACATCGAAAAGGATCTTGCGATTAACGATCAGATTGATCGGATGCGCTTAAGCGCTACCCGCTCGCTCATCGAGAGGCAAGATGTGATCATCGTCTCGTCCGTCTCGTGTATCTACGGCTTAGGGCTTCCTGAGTATTACAGCCAGATGGTCCTTAAGATGCACACAGGACAAAAATGCCGCAGGGATGACATCCTGCTCCATCTCGTTGAGATGCACTATAAGCGCAATGACTATGATCTCATTCGTGCGACATTTCGAGCGCGCGGCGACATCCTTGAAATCATGCCCGCTTATGAAGAGACGATCGCCTACCGAGTGGAGTTTTTCGGCGATGAAATCGACCGGATCAGCCAAATCGATCCCCTGACCGGCAAAGTCCGGCAGCGTCTTGATCAGATTCATATTTATCCCGGATCCCACCACGTCACACCCGAATCAGTGCGCCACCATGCCATAGAGACTATTCGCGATGAGCTCAAAGAGCGAACAGAGTTCTTTCTCAAAGAAAATCGTCTGGTCGAACACCAGAGGATCCAACAGCGCACCCGCTACGATCTTGAAATGATGAAGCAGATCGGCTTTTGCAAGGGGATTGAAAACTACTCCCGTCACTTTAGTCGTAGATCTGCCGGCGATCCACCTCCCTGTCTCATCGACTATTTTCCAAAAGACTATCTTCTCATCGTCGATGAGTCCCATCAAACGCTCCCTCAGCTCCATGCCATGTATAATGGCGATAGAGCCCGCAAAGAATCGCTCGTTGAATTTGGTTTTCGCCTCCCCTCTGCGTATGACAATCGCCCCTTAAAATTTGAAGAGACCCAATTGCGGATCTCACAAGTGGTTTATGTCTCTGCAACTCCAGGCCGCTGGGAGATCGAGCAAGCGCATGGCGATCTGATCCAACAGGTCATCCGCCCCACAGGCCTGCTCGATCCTATGATCGAAATCAAGCCAGCAACAGATCAAGTCGATGACTGTTTAGAACAAATCGCCCAAGAAACGGCAAAGGGAAGGCGGGTTCTTGTCACCACGCTTACCAAAAAGCTCTCAGAAGATCTTTCCAAATACCTCAATGAAATTGGCGTCAAAGCCAAATATCTCCACTCTGATATTGATACCCTCGAACGTGTCCAGATCCTCAACGAGCTGCGCAAAGGGATCTTTGATGTCCTTGTTGGAATCAATCTATTGCGCGAAGGATTAGACCTTCCAGAGGTCTCGCTCGTCTGTATTCTCGATGCAGACAAGCAAGGCTTCCTCCGCAGTGAAACCGCGCTCATCCAAACCTGTGGAAGGGCAGCTAGGAATGTGAATGGGCGAGTGATTATGTATGCAGATGTGATGACCGATGCGATAAAAAAAACGATTGCGATCACAGAAGAGCGGCGCGCGATCCAGCAAGCATATAACGAGAAACATGGAATCACCCCACGCTCTGTGAAACGAGAGATGATTCAAGACCTTGCAGAGACCTTTGGCGATGTCCTTCCTAAAGCCCAGGAAGCGGAGCCCGCAGCTCATTTGACATCAGCTGAAATTGAGAGTAAGATTAAAGAGTATGAGGTTGAAATGCGCAGAGCTGCGAAGGAAATGCGCTTTGAAGAGGCAGCCCGCTTGCGCGACTTGATGCAACATTATGAAAAACTGCGTCTCATTGAGGATTTGTGATGACCAATGTGATCGATCGCCTCGCGAAATGGCTGTTTCTGGCAATCTTTCTCGTGTTCCCCTTTCAGAAAAAAAATAAAATATTCCGCTCCTTTGCCAAATCCATCATTCCGGAAGACGCGCAATTTCCCGATTTTTTCTCCACATCGATCTATTACTACTTTACCGATATTCTAATCTTGTGTTTTGCAGGGCTTTGCATCTATCGTTACCGCCATAAGCTCTATGAGTTTTTCTTTTATGGCCCTGCAAAGTGGTTAACACTCCTCACAGGGATTGCGCTTCTCTCAATTGTTCAATCAACGACACCTACATATCCCCTTCATTATATCCGTTTGTTTCAATTGTTTCTCGGAGTGCTCTTTTTTTGCTCTTCAATGGCTTATATTCGTACCCAGAATCGTGAAAAGCTGCTCTTCCAAGTGTTTTGGGTGATTTGTTTGACAGGGGTATTTGAGTCTGCAATTGCAATTGCCCAATATTTTTCACAAGATTCCATTGGATTGAAATGGCTGGGAGAGGGAGGAATTCGGACGTTTGGATTTGCAATGGCAACGGGAGATCGATGGATATTTGATACGCTTTTTAAGATTTCTACCGGGCAAACGTTTCTTTTGCGCGCTTGCGGTACGTTAGCTCATCCCAATATCCTCGGCGGCTTTATTTTTTTTAGTCTGATGATGACTTTTTATCTTTTTCTAGTAGAGAAAAAACGAAGACGTTTTATTTTTCTTCAAATTGCAATTTTTATTCATGTTTTTGCGCTATGTGTTTCTTTTTCCCGTTCAGCTATTTTTGCAACAGGATTGAGCTCGTTGATCTGGGGAAGTGTGATCTTATATCAACACTACATTGTGCGGAAAAATCTGGTGATCAGACGGTTTTTTCAGCTTATTTCTGTTGTTAGTGTTAGTAGCTTAATTTGTTTGACTGTTTTTTATTCACAGTTTTTTTGTCGAGGAGGCATTGTTGGTTATAATTCTCAGGCGCAAGGTGCCGATACCGAGCGAATTGTGTATCAAAATATTGCATGGGATATGTTTAAGGAATCCCCGTTGCTGGGAGTAGGATTTAATCATTTTCAGCTTGAGTTGCAGAAGAATTTTTCTTCTTTTTCTTTGTTTTCTAAGGTTCATAATATCTATTTACTTGTGTTGGTAGAGATGGGTATTTTGGGATTTATTGCATTTCTGTTGTTCATTTTTTCAATAATTAGAACAACATTTCTGATGGAAAAAAATCTTCTGAATGTTTTGATCATTTCTTTGTTCATCGGGGTTTTATTCATTGGAGGGTGCGATTTTTATTTGATTGAAGGACAGCAAGCACGAATATTGTTTTTTGGAGTAGCCTCTTTCTGCTTGATGCAATCTAAGAAATCTCTTGCATTAATTGGCTTTGCAAAATAAATTTTCCTCTTCAAGTGAGTGACAGACACATTCCAACAAGACAAGGTATTCATGAAAACGGTAATTCTAGCAGGTGGGTTGGGCACGCGTCTTTCTGAAATGACAGCTCATATTCCAAAGCCAATGGTTGAAATCGGCGGAAAGCCGATCTTATGGCATATCATGAACATTTATGCTGCGCATGGTCTTAATGAGTTTGTCGTTGCGCTTGGATATAAGGGCGAGGTAATCAAAGAGTATTTCTTAAATTATTTTGCTATCAACAGTGATCTGACCTTAGATTTATCATCAGGGCAGAAAAAAATTTATGAAAAGGCTCATCCGAATTGGTTGCTTCATCTCATTGACACGGGATTGCATACGCAAACTGGTGGAAGAATTAAAGCCGTTAAGGATCTGATCGCCAACGAAACATTTCTCCTCACTTATGGAGACGGTGTTGCAAATGTCGATATTGCAGAGTTGATTGCGTTTCATAAATCGCATGGAAAACTAGCAACTGTTACTGCAGTGCACCCTCCCGCGCGATTTGGAGGTCTTGTGCTAGATGGTCCTCAGGTCTTAGAATTCACAGAGAAAAATCAATCTCAAGAAGGTTGGATCAACGGAGGTTTTTTTGTCTTAGAACCTGAAGTATTGCAATATATTTGCGATGAAAAGACCTTGTGGGAAAGAGAGCCCTTGGAAACGCTTGCGGCAGAGGGACAGCTTATGGCTTATTTTCATGAAGGATTCTGGCAGCCTATGGACACATTGCGTGAACAAAAGTTATTGCAGACTTTATGGGAATCGGGAAACGCCCCTTGGAATCTATCTAAAAAAACAAATATCACTCGGTAAGCATGAAGGATTTTTATAGAAATAAGAACGTTCTCGTAACAGGTGCCACAGGATTTTTAGGTTATTGGTTGACCAGGGCTCTTGTCATGCAACAGGCAAATGTGGTTACTTTAGTTCGCGATCATGATCCTCAAAGTGCTTTCATTCGCAGTGGATTGATTTTAAAGACGCATGTTGTGCAGGGATCTCTCGAAGAGTACTCTTCTTTAGAACGAGCTATTAATGAACATGAAATTGACACTGTTTTTCATCTCGGTGCTCAAACAATTGTCGGGACCGCTTTGAGAAATCCCCTTTCTACTTTTGAAAGTAATATTCGTGGGACTTATAACTTGCTTGAGGCTTGTAGAGTGCATCAAAACCTGGTTCAACGGATTGTTGTTGCTTCCAGTGACAAGGCATATGGCTCTAGCCCTGTGCTCCCTTATACAGAAGAGATGCCCTTAAAAGGGCGCCATCCATATGACGTCTCTAAATCGTGCACGGATCTTATTGCTGATACGTATAGCTATACTTATAGACTGCCGATTGTGATCGCACGTTGCGGAAATTTATATGGCGGTGGGGATTTGAATTGGAGTCGACTGATTCCAGGGACGATTAGAAATTTTCATTCTGGCACAATTCCAGTAATTCGCAGTGATGGTACCCTTACTCGGGATTATCTTTATGTTGAAGATGCTGTCCAGGCGTATCTGTTGCTTGCACGTGTTGCAAATACAGAGCATGTGAGAGGTCAGGCGTTTAATTTTGGTCCTAACAAGCCTTATTCAGTCTTAGAAATTGTGGGGGCTCTACAAAGGTTGATGGATTGTGCTGATCTCCCCCTTAAGCTTCTTAATGAAGCTAAAGATGAAATTCACGATCAAAGTCTCGATTCGCACAAAGCGAGGACCGCTCTTAACTGGCAACCGCTCTTTAGCCTTGAAGAGGGGTTGCAACACACAATTGATTGGTATCGAAATTATTTAGAAGAAACTTCAATGGAGCCCACCTGCTGTTTATGATCCAAGACCAAGCTGCCTGTCGATGTTGTTATTCCCCACTTGATCATTCGTTTTGTGATCTGGGGATGACTCCCTTATCTAATTCGTATTTAACAAGTGAATCTTTGGAAAAAGGCGAGGTGTTTTACCCTCTCCATGCTTACGTTTGTTCAAAGTGCTTTCTTGTTCAAGTCAAACAATATGAGCTTCCTGAGAATATCTTTGGAGATTATGCTTATTTTTCCTCCTATTCGGATAGTTGGTTAAAGCATTGCAAAAGATACGTTGATGAGATTGTTCAGAGATTGAACCTTAATCATTCAAGCCAAGTGGTGGAAATTGCCAGCAATGACGGGTATCTCTTGCAGTTTTTTAAAGAGAAGCAGATTCCAGTTCTTGGAATTGAACCTGCAGCAAATGTTGCAAAGGCGGCTCAAGATAAGGGGATTGAAACGCGAGTTAATTTTTTTAATAGCCAGTTAGCACAAGAGTTAATCTCTCAACAACTCCAGGCTGACCTTATCATCGGAAATAACGTTCTTGCTCATGTGCCCACCTTAAATGATTTTGTTAAGGGCCTCACACTCCTTTTAAAGCCGCATGGGGTCATTACAATGGAATTTCCCCATTTGCTGCGCCTGATGGAAAGCAATCAATTTGATACGATCTATCACGAGCATTTTTCTTATTTTTCTTTGCTGTCTGTTGAAAAAGTGTTCGCTGCTCAAGGATTAAAAGTCTTTGATGTGGATGAATTGAGCACTCATGGAGGCTCTTTGCGTATTTACGCAGCCCATGCTCAAGATCAAGAGAAAGTGGAGTCCCCGCATGTTTTACGCATCCGGACACAAGAGCAATCTTTGCAGTTGGATTGTTTAAAGGGATATGAACAATTCTCAATTGGCGTTCAACAGTTGAAAGCAGATTTGCTTAAATTTTTTCTAGATTGCAAAGCAAATGGGAAGAAAGTGGTCGGTTATGGCGCTCCTGCAAAAGGGAATACGCTTCTTAATTTTTGCGGGATCCGCAATCAATTTTTAGAATTTACTGTGGACAGGAGTCCCCATAAGCAAGGTCGTTATTTACCGGGCACTCATATTCCCGTAAAACCGGTTGAGGCTGTTCGAGAGGTAAAGCCAGACTATCTTTTTATTCTCCCTTGGAATTTGAAAGATGAGATCATGGATCAGATGTCGTTCATTAAAGAATGGGGAGGGAAATTTGTCCTGCCGATTCCTCAATTGGCGGTGATTTCATGAAATTCACTCTTCTGTCTTTGTCTGGTGCTTATATGATTGAACCTGAGCCGATCGCGGATGAAAGAGGCTTTTTTGCTCGAACATTTTGTCGCCAAGAATTTGAAAAATTAGGGCTCAATCCTCATTTAGAACAATGCAGTTTTTCTTTTAACCACAAAAAGGGAACGTTACGGGGAATGCATTTTCAACAATCCCCTCACGCGGAGGCCAAAGTGGTTCGGTGTACTCAGGGGGAAATCTATGATGTCATTATCGATTTGCGTGTGGATTCGCCCACCTTCAGGAAATGGGAAGCTGTTGTTCTTTCGTCTGAAAATCGGAAGATGCTTTACATTCCTGAAGGGTTTGCTCATGGTTTTCAGACCTTAGAAGACTTCACTGAGGTTTTTTATCAGATTTCTTGTCCATATGTGCCGGGGTTTGCATCAGGCGTTCGGTGGAATGATTCATGCTTTGGGATTAAATGGCCTTATGAGGTCAGTGTGATTTCTGAAAAAGATCAACACTATCGAGATTTTTCATGAAACGAGTTCTTTTGACTGGGGCGACAGGGTTTATCGGGCGTCACTGTCTCCCCTTTTTAAAAGATAAGGGATATGAAGTCTTTGCACTTTCATCCGAACAAAAAGTCTCTTCATCTGATGTCACCTGGCTTCAATGTGATTTATTAAATCCTGTTACATTAAGGGATTGTATCTCTTTTGCAAAGCCAACGCATCTGTTACATTTAGCATGGGATGTGACACCGGGCAAGGTATGGACATCACTTGATAATTTGGCATGGGTCAAAGCCAGCTTAATCCTTCTTGAACAGTTCACCTCTCAAGGGGGATCACGGGTTGTTATGGCTGGGACTTGTGCGGAATACGATTGGAGTGCTTCTGAATTTTCTGAACGAACGACTCCTTGCAAACCCGCATCATTATATGGTTCCTGTAAATTAGCACTCCAAATAATTCTTGAGTCATTTGCAAGACAAATGGGCTTAAGTCAGGCCTGGGGTAGGATTTTTTATCTCTATGGCCCGCATGAAAATGCTCACCGGTTTATCCCTTCAATTATTGGGGGCTTGCTTAAGAATGAGCCTATTCCCTGTACTGAATGCACTCAAATTCGCGATTTTATGCATGTTACAGATGTTGCGGAAGCGTTTGTAGCTTTATTGGATAGTGATGTGCAAGGAGTGGTCAATATTGGTTCCGGAAGGGGGGTTGCCTTAAAAGAAATGATTGAAATCATCACTGATTCCCTCGGAAAAACAGCGTTAATTCAGCTTGGGGCACTTTCCTCAATGCCTGATGATCCTGCGCATTTAATTGCTCAAACTGATCGATTAAATCATGAGCTTAATTGGAACCCAAAATATACGCTCGAGGAAGGATTGAATCAGGTGATAAAATGGTGGCAAAATGATTTGGGTGTTCACAAATGACTGTTGACCCTGTGATTACGGTTATTATTCCTACTTATGAAAGGATGGAAAGGCTAAAAAAAGCAATTAAGAGCGTCTTGAACCAAACATATCCCTATTTAAAGATATGCATTTATGATAATGCCTCAACAGATGCGACCGGCCAGCTTGTGGCGGAGTTAATGAGCAAGGATTCTAGGATAAGCTATCATCGCCATCCAGTTAACATTGGTGCTGTAGAAAATATGCAGTTTGCAATGGATCGTGTAACAACTCCTTTTTTTTCATTTCTTGCAGACGACGATTATTTGCTTCCTCACTGTTATGAAATCACAATGAATGGGTTCTATCAACATCCTGAGGCAGTAAGTTCCTTGGGAGCTGTGTTTGAAATTGAAGAAGAGGGGTCGGTGATTCAAGTCCCTTTAAGATCATGGTCTGATTGTGATTGTTATGCAGCTCCAAACGGACTGATTGAGATGATAGGGAAATATTCTAATTGGACAGGAGCGCTTTTTCGAACTGAACTTGTTAAAACAATAGGACCTCTCGATTTAACTGTTAAAGCGGTTGATGTTGATTACATGTTTCGGGTTGCAGCGCAATTTCCCATTGCGATTTCAAAAAAAGGCTGCGCGGTTTTTGTTCAACACCCCTCATCATATTCAAGTAGTCATGGGTTAAAAGTTTATTGGCCTGGGTGGCAGACCATGATGTATAAAATTCAGCAGGCAGAATCGATCCCTCTTGAGATCCGAAATCAAGCAGTCAAATTGCTTACAAGGGATTTGGCGCAGGCGTTATTGATGACCACAGCACGGCTGATTGAACAGAAGCAGTTTTTGGAAGCGGCGCAAGCATTAGAGATTTTGATTCAACAATCTGGATGTGGAAAAAAAGAACAGTTCTTGCAATCGATTTTGCGCTTAAGCCAAAAAGTGGCAGTTGTTCATCTCCTTTTTTCTAAAGCATTAATATTAAGACGATTTTGGAATCGATGTGTTCGTAATGCTGAATTACAGAGAGAGTTTGAAGAGTTAAAACATCAGGCGAATTTATGAAATTTTCTGTATTGCTTCCTACACGCAATCGACTCGATTTATTGAAAAGTGCAATTCAATCAGTTCAAGATCAAGAAGATGGGGATTGGGAAATCATTGTTTCTGATAACCATTCTGACGAAGATGTGATGGGGTATGTTGCATCTCTAGAAGATTCACGGATTAAGTGTATTCGTACTGAGAGTTTTGTTTCTGTAACGGAAAATTGGAATCGTGCGATCGATTTGAGTACAGGTGATTATGTTATTATGCTTGGAGACGATGATAGCCTTCTCAAAGGTTATTTTACACAGATGCAAGCGCTCATTCATGAATATCCAGATCCCGATCTCATCTATACAAGTGGTTTGACTTATGCATATCCGGGAGCACTCAAAGAAATGCCTCAAGGTTTTTTAATTGCTTATGGAAATGCTAGTTTTTTAAAGGGAAAAAATACCCCTTTTTGGCTTTCAAAAGAAGAGACGTTAACCTTAGTTCAAGCTTCGATGAACTTTGTAGTGATGTTTTCCTATAACATGCAATACGCCGTTATTTCCCGTAACTTAATTGATAAGTTAAAGAGAAAAGGGCCTTTTTTTCAGTCTCCTTATCCTGATTATTATACGATGACAGCAATGATATTGAATGCCGAGAAAGTGCTTGTTTGTCCCAAGCCGCTAGTTGTTGTTGGAATTAGCCCAAAATCGTTTGGTGCATTTTATTTTAATCAGACGGAAAAAGAGGGAGAGGTATTCTTAAAGAACCTATCGGATACTGGTTTGTCTGATTTCAAACAGCAATTTATGCAACATGTTCCCATTGGAAATAGCGTTA